>JBEIDZ010000233.1:0-5139 GCA_040383215.1 Paracoccaceae bacterium
ATGCGATCCTCGCCTCTCCGCTCGTCCTTTTCCTGCTTGCGATCCTGGGCTTTCCCGTTCTCCTGAGCCTCGTCTACGGTTTTTCGCAGACGAGCTTCACCACGCTCGACGCGCCCGTCTTCACGGGGCTCGAGAATTTCCGCATCGTGCTCTCGGACCAAAGCTTCTGGCAGGCCGCCTGGTTCAGCCTGCGCTTCGGCCTGATCACGGCGGTCCTGCAATGCCTGATCGGCCTGGCGCTTGCCGTCTACCTCGCGCCCTTGATCCGCGACCACGGCTGGATGGTGGCCATCCTCATCCTGCCGATGATCGTGGCCCCCGCCATGATGGGGCTCATGTACCGCCTCGTTCTGCACGAATTCGCGGGGCCGATCCCGCATTACCTCTACACCTGGTTCGGCTGGAGCCCGGCTTTCCTGAGCGTGCGCAACGTCTTTGCCACCGTCGTCGTGGCCGAGGTGCTGCAATGGACGCCCTTCGCCTTCCTGCTCTTCCTCACCGCCTGGCAGGCCATCCCCGACGAGATGCGCGAAGCCGCCGCGATGGACGGCGCCGGCCCGTGGGAACGGTTCCGCCGGATCGAACTGCCGCTGATGGCGCCCACGGTCTTTTTCGCGCTCTTCATCCGCTTCATCGACGGCTTCCGCGTCTTCGACAACATCTACACCCTCGTCGGCGCCGGCCCGGGCGGGGCGACCACCTCGATGTCGATCTACATCTACGAGGCGTTCCTGCGGCAGGGCGACATCGGCCGCGCGATGGCGGCGGCCATCCTGCTCTTCGCGGCGAGCTTCGCGCTTCTTGTCACCGCGCAGGCGGCACTCGGGCGGCGGCGATGACCCGCGGGGGCCGCATCCTGCGCTGGATCGTCTTTGCCGTCGCGGCCTTCGCGATGAACCTGCCGGTGCTGGCGACCCTGATCACCGCCTTCAAGTCGCCCGCCGAGATCACGCGCAACCCCTCCCTCTGGATCGAGGCGCCGACGCTCGAAAACTTCGCCGCCGTCCTGACCGTGTCGGACCGGCTCAACGTCTATCACTATCTCTGGAATTCGCTCAGCGCGGCGCTGATCGGGGCGATCCTGCCGATGCTGATCTGCTTTCCCGCCGCCTGGGCCATGGTACGGCGCGGCACCGGGCGCAGGCTCCTTTTCCCGCTGGTCGTGAACCTGCGCGCGCTGCCGCTCATCATCTTCGCGATTCCGCTCTATCTCATGTATGCCGCGCTCGGCCTGCTCGACACGCGGGTCGGCCTCGGGCTCATCCTCGCCGTCGTGAACCTGCCGCTCGCGCTCATGCTCACGCTCAACGCCGTGGCCGACATCCCGGCCGAGCTTGAGGAGGCCGCCCGCGTCGACGGCGCGCCCTTGGGCTACATGCTGCGCCGGGTGGTGCTGCCGCTCTGCCGGCCCGCGCTCGTCACCACCTTCATCTTCGGCTTCATCACCGCCTGGAACGAGTTTCTCTTCGGCCTGATCATGACCACGCAAGAGGCGGTGCCCATCACCGTCGGCGCCTCCTTCTTCTTCGCGACCTCGGGCGGGGGCGTGCAATGGGGCATGGCCTCGGCGGTGATGATCGTCGCCGCCCTCCCCCCGCTCGCCCTCGGCCTCCTGATGTACCGCCGCATCGCCGGCTCGGTGGTCACGGGCGCGGTCAAGGGCTAGGTGTCACGTGACACCTGACACAAGAAGGTCAACGACAGCTTCGAGCCGTTAGCCGCCACTGCTCAACGAGGGAAACTGTCTGACTTCACAGCTGAAGCCATATGATTGAAACGGTCGAGAAATAAGCGTGCGCGTGGTCGCGGGTCCATTAGGTACTGGTCCGGACCAAGCATCTTCCTCGCATTCAAGTCTTTTGTTTCAAGGAGATCGAAGTCCACGCTCACGATTTTGCAGTGCCAACCGGGGGCAGAAACCGTTGACCATCCCGAAGTGTGGTGGGCGAGGAGGTTTCTCCTGCAGGAATACCCACGGAAATCAAAGGCAAGGACGCCATCGGTTACAAAAATGTGGTTGCCGGCATAGCCTTTGCCCGGAATGATCCTCTCGGCATGAAAACCAGCGAGAGGGGCGGCCTCAAGATAGCAGCCCGCTAAGATATGACATGCGCCGTGTCCGAAGAATATGCGGTCAGGCAGTTGCCACCGGCGTTGCGGGTCTTGCTTGATGCCCGGCTTCAGTTTGTACATGCGGTCATGATAGCCCAACCCGAATAGAACGAAAATCCGCTTCGTCCCGCAAAGCCGACCGTCAACACCTCTTCCGGAACGTTGTGTCGGGCGCAGAATACAAACTCACGCCCGCACATCCACCACGACGCGGCCCCGCTCGCGCTCGGGCTTCTGATGCACCGCCGCATCGCGGGCTCGATGGTCACCGGCGCGGTCAAGGGCTAGGCCCGCCCCGCCGCTCAGCGCGCGCGCACCACCAGACGCTCGAAGCGCAGACCCTGCACATCGGACGGGCCGGTCTCGGGCTCGGGCACCGCCTCGACCACCTCGATCATCCGCCCGCGCGCGGCGATCGCGGTCAGCACCGTCCGCCCCAGCAGCCGCGCATGGGCATTGCCCAGGCAGGCATGCGGCCCGCTGCCAAAGGCCAGATGCGGGTTCGGCCGCCGGTCCAGCCGGATGCTGTCGGGCGCATCGAACACCGCCGGAGCGCGGTTCGCGCGGCCATAGCAGAGCCCGATCCGCTGCCCCGGCGCCACCGGCGTGTCGCCCGCCTGCCCGCCATGCGGGCAGGTCCGCGCCAGAAGCCTGAGCGGCGAGATCACCCGCAGCAACTCCTCGGTCGCGCTTTGCGCCAGCGCGGGGTCGGCCCGGACCGCCGCCATCGCCGCGGGGTCCTGTGCATAAAGCGCGACGATCCCCGTCAGCAGCGAAATCACCGTATCCCGCCCCCCGGCGAAAGAGATATGCGCCACCCCCATCCGTTCGTCCCGGGTCAGGGGCCGCCCCTCGACCGTGATCCGCGACAATGCGTCAAACAGCGACCCCGGATGATCCGCCGCGCTGTCGGTCATGCGCGCGACATAGTCGACCAGCGCATCGGCGCGGTCCTGCACCGGCGGATCGCCCGGGCGGCGCGCGCCAAAGACGTTCAGCCCCCAGCCTTCCCAGACCTCCGCCTCGGTTTCCGGCATGCCCAGAAGCGTGGTCAGCGCCCGCCCCTGCAAGGGCAGCGAAAAGCCCGGCATCACCTCGACCGGCGCGCCCGACACGAGCCCATCGACCGCATCCGACACCTGCCGGGCGATGGCGGCGGCATAGTCCGCCGTCAGCGCCCGCTTGAAGAACGGGTCGATCGCCGCGCGAAATGCGGTATGCGCGGGCGGGTCAAGCTCGAAGGGATACTGCTTGAAGGCGCGCGTCTTGTGCTGCGGCGTGACCACGTTCATGCCCAGCGTGTCGCTCGAAAACGTCCGCCAGTCGTTCAGCGCGACCTTGAGAGCGCGGAACCCCCGGACAAAGACCACATCCTCCTCGCCCTCCTCGTCGGACCGGCGGATCGTCACGGTCGAAAGGTCGGTCATGGCACCCCTCCCGTCACCACGTCGAGCGTGAGCCCGTCCAGGTCCGGCGTGACGGCGATCTGGCAGGACAGCCGGCTTGTCGGGCCGAACCCGGGTTCGAATTCCAGCATGTCGATTTCATCCCGGCCCGCCGGCCCGGTACGGCCGATCCAGTCGGGCGGGACATGCACATGGCAGGTGCCGCAGGAAATCGACCCGCCGCATTGCCCCTCGATCCCGCGCACGCCGATGGCCAGCGCCAGTTGCATCACGCTGCCCTGCAGGGCCTCGCCCTCGCGGATCGTGCCGTCCTTTTCGCGGAAACGGATGCGCGCCATGTCCCCTCCGGCTCTCTGCCCGGCCGCAGGATAGGCGCCAGAGCGCCCCGCCGCGACCCCGCCGGCTTGTCTCAGCCCGGCGAAAGACTTGTCCCGCCCCGACCTTCCGCCGCCGCCTGAAACAGCGGCCGCGCCAGCGCCGCGGCACGGTAGCGCCGGGGCGACTGGCCGAACCGCTGCGAAAACCGCGCCGACAGATGCGCGGGCGATCCAAATCCCGTCCGGTAGGCAATCTGCCCGATCGGCAGGTCCGACGACGCGACGAGCGCCGCCGCAAGGTTCAGCCGGTGCGCCAGCACATAATCGGCAAAGCTCAGCTTCATCCGCGGCCGGAACAGCCGCGCGAAATACTCGGGCGACAGGTTGCAGGCCGCCGCAGCCTCGGCCAGGCCCAGCGGCCGGGCCGGGTCCTCGTGCACCAGCGCAATCGCCCGCGTCAGCCGCGCCAGCGGATCGGCCGGCAGGATCCCCTCGCGCGTCCCGCCTGCCAGCGCCGCATCGCCCTCTGCCGCCAGTGTCAGCAGCAGTTCCAGCAGCCGCGCCGTGGTCCCGGGCGGCGCGTCCCCGGCCACCGCCGCCAGCAGCCAGTCCGCCAGCGCATCGATCCGCGCCGCAACCGCAGGCGCGGCAGTCAGGATCGCCGGCCCCCGCGCCAGCCGCGCCCGCACCGCGCCGGTCAGCCCGCCCTCGTGCGCGGGGTCATAAAGCACCAGCACGAATTCCGTCTCGCCCCGCGCGACGTCGAAATCATGCGGCGTCATCGACGGCAGATAGACCAGCTGCCCGCCCCCCGTGGGCAGCGCCCGGCCATCCAGATGCAGCACCGCCGCAGCCCGGCGGAACCAGACCAGTTCGGCCGCCGGGTGGAAATGATGATATCGCCGCTGCGGCGGGTCCGCCTGCCCCCGCCGGAACACCTCTGCCCCGACCGTGCGGCCGGGTCCGAAGGACAGCGCCTGACATTCGGGCGAAAGCTGCATGACGCCAGTCTATCGACCCTTGCCCCGCCGCTCCAGCCCGTCCGCTCAGGCGTTCACATCCACCACGACACGCCCCCGCACCTGCCCCGTCAGGATCGCCTCGCCCAGGGCCGGCAGGTCCTCCAGCCGCGCGGGCCGGATCATCGCGTCAAGCTTCTCCATCGGCATCAGGCCCGCGATCCGGTCCCAGGCGCGCACCCTCTCGGCATAGGGTTTCATGACCGAATCGATCCCGAGCAGGTTCACCCCCCGCAACAGGAACGGAATGACCGAGGCCGGCACATTCGCCCCGCCCGCCAGCCC
>JBEIDZ010000234.1:0-5089 GCA_040383215.1 Paracoccaceae bacterium
CCACTCCCCGCAACACCCGGCGCGCGGTGCCCGGCGGCCCGCGCGATGCCGCCATCGCCGGAGGACGCCGGCCCGCAATCCCGGCCCGTCTCCCCCTCGCGGTGCCCGGCAATCAGGGCGCAGCCGCCGGCGGTCATGGCGGTGTCATGGACAATCCGCCTCGGGTCCGTCCTGATGACCGCTGACATTTGCCATGACTCGGCCAGACGATCAGGGCTGTGAATGTTCGCACCCCACCTTGGCAGATCGATCCCGTCGGGGGCGCTCACATCATCAGAGCCGACCGCAGGACACAAGGCGGGGAAGCTTCGGTGCAATGGTGGGTCACAAGGACCGGCACCGGAAAGGCCCCGAAAATCGGCGATCATGATCAATGCTTTATGGGAAGTCTTGGCGGACTGGAGAGGACTGCGTCAATTGTTTGTTATCAATGACTTGCGATTGACCGCCGGTGAGAACCGCCCCAAGGGAAATCAAGGCCTTGCCAGCCGAGGTGAGAACCGCCCCGCACAAGTTCAGGGGCGATGCCCGCGCGTGCGGGGAAGCCCAAGGCGATTACCCGAGCCCTCGCAGCCACTGCGCCAGCGCCGACAGCGGCGAGCCCAGCGGAAGGTCGGCCATTTCGACAGGCAGCGGTCGCGTCTCTGCATGGTCGCGCGGCAAGACACCCCGGCGCAAGATCGACAGGATCTGACCCCGGTGCCCGGACTTCCAGATCGACAACACGCAATCGATCATGGTTAGGCCAGTGCCGACGATCACGATGCGGCCTTCGAAGGCGATCGGTCCGGGGTCAGACCATGGTCCACTGAGCGCACCGCCCGCGTCAGGGGCGGGCTGGACATGGTCCGTGGCCAGTACCGCCATGTCGCCGATCAGCACCTGACCATCGTCATGTGTCGCGGCTACGCCCCCTCGCGCTTTGCGCCGGCGAAGGCAGGTCGTGTGGACGCAGCGCAGGCGGCGGTCCTGGCCATCACCCGACCAAGGCGCCAGCAGGCCTGCCATGGAGGCGCCATAGGTACCCGGCTGACGAAGCACTGGTCGGTCACACCCACCCCTCCGGCCGGTCGTGCAACCAGTCGAGGAAATGGTGCGGGCGGTCGGGAAAGGCGCTCATGTTGTGGGCGCGGGTGTTCAGCAAGTGGTCGGGATCGGTCGTCGAATAGGCGATCCCGCACCCCAGCATGTGCCGCCCCTCGACGATGGTGACGCGAAAGCCCGCGTCAGGCCGCGCGAGCAGATGCGCGACCATCATCACCCCGCTCGCCCCGCCGTCGATGATCAGCACATGCGGGCCCGCACAGAGGGCGCGTACCGGCTTCCTGTGGGGCGAAAGGGCTGGGTTCGGTCATGTCAGCGACAGAAGGCAGATCACAGCGACGAGCCCCGCGATTGACATCCAGATCCGCGGGATGACCAGGCCGAAAGCGGTTTCGTCATCGTCGGGCGACCGGTCGCCGGCCGAGACCTGTCCGGCGGCAAGAGCACGAAAGAATTCCGGGTCGAAACGTCCGTAAAGGAGTTTCGTCTCCTTCTGATGGTCAAGGTCCGCAAGCAGCCGCCGGGATACGAGGAGGATATTTACAAAATAATCGACAAAGTTAGTTGAGCAAAAAATTTGCATTCTCTTGGGTCCGAAGGGAATGATCTTCCGTTCGCGAGGATGGTAGGCGCCAAATGGCGATGACGGCAGGCCTCAGAGGCCCATGCGGCAGCGGACGATCCATCTGCGAATCGGCATTTCAGGCCCCTGCGTCTCGCTGCTGCGGTGCGGGGAACAAACACGCTGCGCCTGAGCGCGGGCACCGTGTCGTCACTGTCTGACGCGGGTTTTGTACCTTGTTCTTCCAAGATCGCGGCCCAGAACGCTGAACCTGTTCTCTTGCTGAGGGATGAGTATCCCCATAATCTCTATTCCATCAGTCGTGATTAAAGGCCGCTGAAACAATCCATCTATCCTGCAGACCGTTACCGGTTTGAAGGGGTGCGCCCCCTTGGCCGAAATGGAGTGAGCCATGCCGAAGACCGAATCCAGACCTGTCGCCCTGGGAACCCCCGCGCCTGATTTCCGCCTTCCCGATTCCCAGGGCCGCCTGGTCGGTCCGGCGGATTTCAGTGCCGCACCGGGGCTGCTGGTCGCCTTCATCTCCAACCGCTGCCCCTTCGTGATCGGCATCCGGGCAGAGCTGGCCGAATTCGCGCGCCGGAACGCGCCCCGCGGTCTGCAAGTCATTGCGATCAACGCCAACGACCCCGACGCCCACCCCGAAGAGACGCTGGCCCGGATCGGGCAGGAAGTGGCCGATCAGGGTTATGCCTTTCCCTATCTCAAGGACTGGGATCAGTCGGTCGCCCGCGCCTATGACGCGGCCTGCACGCCGGACTTCTTCCTGTTCGGCCCCGACCGCACGCTGGCCTATCACGGCCAGTTCGACGGCTTCCGTCCCGGCAACAACGTGCCGGTGACGGGGGCCGACCTGCAGGCGGCGGTGAATGCCGTGCTGGCGGGCAGGGCGGTGCCCGCGGTTCAGACCCCCTCGATCGGCTGCAACATCAAGTGGCGCGAGACCGAAGCCCTGCCCGCGGCTGTCGCGGCCGAGTGAGCGGCTACGGGTCGGCCCGGTTCCTCCCCCGTGGCCGACCCGTCATGACCTGCAACAGAAAGACCCGTCCATGACTGACGCGATCCGCATCGCGCCGGGCAAGAGCCTGCGCGACACTGACGTTCTTGTGCTTGGCGGTGGCCCCGCCGCAGCCTGGGCCGCCGTCTCGGCCGCCGAGGCGGGCGCCTCGGTCATTCTGTCCGACAAGGGTTGGCTTGGCACGTCGGGGGCCACCGCGCCATCGAACACGGGCACGTGGTGCGTCCCGCCGGGCGATGACCGGTCGCAGGTGGTGGACCGGCGTTGGGCGCGGACCGCCGGGGTGGCCGACCGCCGTTGGATGGCGCGGACGGTTGACCAGTCCTATCGTGGCCTCCTGAGGCTGGCGGACTGGGGCTATCCCTTCCCGCGCGACGAGAATGGCAACGTCTACATCGCCAACCTGCGCGGCCCCGACTATATGCGCTTCATGCGCGCCCGGGTGCTGGCGGCCAAGGTCACGGTGCTGGATCACCACCCGGCGCTGGAGCTCTGGTCCGATGGCACCTCTGTCACCGGCGCCTCCGGCCTGATCCGGCCCGAAGGACAGGACTGGACGATCCGCGCCCGCGCCGTCGTGCTGGCCACCGGCGGTTGCGCCTTCTTCGAGCGCACCTCAGGCGCGGCGGGGCTGACGGGCGACGGCCTGCTGATGGCGGCCGAGGCGGGGGCGGCCCTGTCGGGGATGGAGTTCACCGGCAAATACACACTCGCCCCCTATGGGTCGTCAGTGAACAAGGGCCTGCCGTTCCGCTGGGCGAGCTTCTACCACGCCGATGGCCGCCCGCTGCTCAACAGCAAGGGTGAGCACATGACCAACGGCATCGGCGGCGGGTCCGAGGGCGAACTGGCGCGCGCGCTGATCGCCGGGCCGGTCTATGCCCGGCTCGACCAGTGCGAACCTGCTCTGCAGGACTGGCTGCGCCAGGGCCAGCCGAACGTCATGCAGCCCTATGACCGGCAAGGGATCGACCCCTTCCGGGACATCTTCCGGGTGGAGCTGAAGCCCGAAGGCACCGTGCGCGGCATCGGCGGCCTTCGCGTGGCGACTGATGACTGCGGCACAGATGTGCCGGGGCTCTACGTCGCGGGCGACGCGGCAAGCCGCGAGGATGTGGCAGGCGGGCGGTCGGGCGGCGGGGCGATCAACTCGTCCTGGGCCATCGCCTCGGGCTACTGGGCCGGTCGGGGTGCCGCGGCCCATGCCCGCCGCGGCCCGGCCCGATCGCGGTTTCGCAGCCAATCCGCGCCGCTCGGTCAGGCGGGCCTGCGCCCCCGGTCCGATGCGGCGGTCGACGTGACCAGCGTCATCGCGGCTGTGCGCGAGGAGATGGCCCCGCTTCACAAGAACTTCGTCCGGTCAGAGGTGACGCTGAAGGCTCGTTTGTCTCGGCTGGATGCACTCTGGGAAAAGGTGCAGAGCGGTCTTGCCGCCGATGGCCCGGCCCGCTTGCGCGCTCGCGAGGCGGCGGCGGCGCTGTCCGCCGCGTGGTTCAGCCTGACAGCCGCCCGCGCCCGGACCGAAAGCCGGGGGATGCACCGCCGGTCGGATTTTCCGGCCGAGGCTCCGGGTCCGGTGCGGCGCTACCCGCTGACGGGACCGGACGAGATCGGCCCCGCGCCAGAGGCAGTCGCTCAACACGAGGTGGCATCATGATCGAAGTCATCTCGGACGACCGTTGCATCCGCTGCGACATCTGCGTGCGCATCTGCCCGGCGAACGTCTTTGCCAAGGATGATCAGGGCCTGCCCGTCATCGCCCGGCAGGACGACTGCCAGACCTGCTATCTCTGCGAGATCTACTGCCCCACCGACGCGCTGTTCGTGGCCCATGCCGCCGATGGACCCATCGGGGTCACAGCCGGCTGGGTCGATGAGCGAAACTTGTGGGGCAGCTATGCACGCGGCCTTGGCTGGTCAAAGGGCCGCGCCGGGGGCGCAGATCAGGACACCACATTCCACTTGCGCGTCGCGCAGGTCTGAGGAGCGATCATGGACCGCATCATTTCCACGGGTCTGACCAAGACCTTCCAGCTCAAGCCCGGCCAGAGCGTGACGGTGGACGGGATCACCAGCAATTCGATCCAGGTGCTGGCCGGCCTTGACCTGACCATCCGGCAGGGCGAGTTTATCACGCTGGTCGGTCCCTCGGGGTCGGGCAAGTCGGTGTTCCTCGACATCGTGGGCGGGCTGACCCCGGCCACCACCGGGCAGGCCAAGATTGACGGCGAGGTGATCGACCGCCCCGATCCGCGCCTTGCTTATGTGTTCCAGCAATATGCCCTGTTCCCCTGGCGGACGGCGCTTGAGAACGTGGAATACGCGCTGGAGGTCCGCGGTGTCGGCCGAAGGGAACGGCGGCAGAAAGCGCGGCATTTCCTGTCGCTCTTCGGCCTTGGCGGGTTCGAGGATCGTTATCCGGCACAGCTTTCGGGCGGGATGCA
>JBEIDZ010000235.1:0-5059 GCA_040383215.1 Paracoccaceae bacterium
AGAGAGGGAGACGACGATGAAGACGGTCCGGACATGGATGGCGGCGTCGGCGGCGCTGGCCCTTACGGCGGGCGCGGGTGTCGCGCAGGACAGCATCACCATCGCGATGCAGCTCGAGCCGCCGAACCTCGACCCGACGGGGGGCGCGGCGGAAGCGATCGATTCGGTCGTCTATCTCAACATCTTCGAGGGGCTGACGCGGTTCACCTCGGACGGGTCGGTTGTGCCGAACCTTGCCGAAAGCTGGGAGATTTCCGACGACGGGCTGACCTATACGTTTCATCTGCACGAGGGCGTGACCTTTCATGACGGCACGGCGATGGATGCCGGGGACGTCAAGTTCAGCCTTGACCGCGCGCGGGCCGCGGAGTCGACCAATGCGCAGAAAGGGCTTTTCGCGCAGATCGCCGATGTGGCGGTGATCGACCCGCTGACCGTGCAGGTGACGCTGGCCCAGCCGGACGGGTCGTTCCTGTTCAACATGGCCTGGGGGGATGCGGTGATCGTCGCGCCCGAGACGGCGGCTGCGAATGCGACGAACCCGGTGGGGACCGGACCCTATCGCTTTGGGCAGTGGGTGCAGGGCGACCGGATCGAGCTTGTCCGTTCCGACAGCTACTGGGGCGAGGCGCCGGCGCTGGCGTCCGCGACGTTCCGCTTCATCTCGGACCCGTCGGCGGCCTTTGCGGCGGTGATGGCGGGGGATGTGGATGTGTTCTCGGGCTATCCCGCGCCGGAGAACCTCGCGCAGTTCGAGGCCGATCCGCGGTTCCAGGTCATCGTGGGGTCGACCGAGGGCGAGACGATCCTGGCCATGAACAACCGCCAGCCGCCCTTTGACAACATCCTCGTCCGGCAGGCGGTGGCCCATGCGGTCGACCGGCAGGCGATCATCGACGGGGCGATGTTCGGCTATGGTACGCCGATCGGGACGCATTTCGCGCCGCACAACCCCGCTTATGTCGATCTGACCGCGCAATCGGCCCATAACCCCGACCGCGCGCGGGCGCTTTTGGCCGAGGCGGGGTTTCCCGATGGCTTTACCACGACGATGAAGCTGCCCCCGCCCTCGTATGCGCGGCGGGGCGGCGAGATCATCGCGGCGCAGTTGCGCGAGGTGGGGATCGAGACCGAGATCACCAATGTCGAATGGGCGCAGTGGCTGGAGGAGGTCTTTACCGCCAGGAACTATGGCCTGACGATCGTGAGCCATACCGAGCCGATGGACATCGGCATCTATGGCAATCCGGATTATTACTTTCAGTATGACAGCGCGGATTTCCGCCAGATCATGGCGGACCTGACGGCGACGACCGACCCTGCGAAGCGGACGGAACTGATGCAGGCCGCCGAGCGGCGGATCGCGGATGATTACGTGAATGCCTACCTCTTCCAGCTGGCCGCGCTGACCTTGGCCAAGGCGGGGGTGCAGGGGCTCTGGCCGAATGCACCGGTGGCGGCGATGGACCTTGCGGACCTGAGCTGGACTGAGTAGCGGCAGGGGCCCGGCGATGGGAGCCTACATCGCCGGGCGCCTTGCCTCGCTTGTCATCAGCCTGGCGGTGGCGAGCGTCGTCATCTTTGCGCTGGTCGAGATCGTGCCCGGCGATCCGGCGGCCTACATGCTGGGGATCAATGCCGCGCCCGAAGCGGTGGAGGCGCTGCGGGAGGACCTCGGGCTCGACCAGCCGAAGGTCGTGCGATACTTCGACTGGGTCGCAGGGATGCTGACGGGCGATTTCGGCACCTCCTATACCTACAAGGCGCCGGTGGCCGAGATGGTGGCGGACCGCATCTGGGTGTCGCTGTCGCTCGCGATCTATGCGCTGGTGCTGGCGATCGCGGTAGGAATCCCGGCCGGGGTGATGGCGGCGGCGCGGCGGGGGCGCGCGGGCGATGTCGCGGTGATGGGGGCGACGCAGCTGGGCATCGCCATCCCGAACGTCTGGTTCGCGATGATCCTGGTCTTTGTCTTTGCGATCCGGCTCGGCTGGTTTCCCGCAGGAGGCTTTCCGGGCTGGGAGGCGGGCGCGGGGCCTGCGCTGATCGCGCTGACGCTGCCGGCCGTGGCGCTGGCCCTGCCGCAGGCGGCGATCCTGGCACGGGTGATGCGCTCCTCGCTCATCGACATGCTGGGCGAGGATTTCATCCGCACCGCCCGCGCCAAGGGGCTGACGCGGTCGCAGGTGCTCTGGCGGCACGGGTTGCGCAATGCGCTGATCCCGGTGCTGACGATCCTGGGCCTGCAGTTTTCCTTCCTGATCGCGGGCGGGATCATCATCGAGCAGGTCTTCTACATTCCGGGTCTCGGGCGGCTGATCTTTCAGGCGATTTCGGCCCGCGACCTGATCACGGTGGAAAGCGTGGTGATGCTTCTGGTCTTTGCGGTGATCGTCGTGAACTTTGCCGTCGACCTGGCCTATGGCCTGATCGACCCGCGGGTGAGGCTTGGCCGATGAGAGGCATCCGGATCGGCGGGACCCTTGCGGGCCTGTTCGTCGCGCTGGCGCTGATCTCGTTCGTCTGGACGCCCTGGCCGGTGGACGGGGTGGATATCCCGAACAAGCTCCTCGGCCCCTCGGCCGCGCATTGGCTGGGCACGGATCACTACGGACGCGACATCCTGTCGATGATCATGGTGGGGGCGCGCACCTCGATTGCGGTGGCGATTGTCGCGGTGGGGATCGGGATGGGCCTTGGCATCCCGCTGGGGCTGCTGGCGGCGGCGCGGGCGGGGGGCCTGGTCGACGAGGTGGTGATGCGCGCCAACGACCTTGTCTTTGCCTTCCCATCGCTTGTCATCGCGATCCTGATCACGGCGGTCTTCGGCGCTTCGGCGGTGAATGCGATCATCGCCATCGGCATTTTCAACATCCCCGTCTTTGCGCGGCTGGCGCGCGGGGCGGCGCTGTCGCTCTGGTCGCGGGACTTCATCCTCGCGGCGCGGGTCGCGGGCAAGGGGCGGACGCGGATCAGCGTGGAACACATCCTGCCAAATATTGCGGCGCTGATGATCGTGCAGGGGACGATCCAGTTTTCGCTTGGCATTCTGGCCGAGGCGGCCTTGTCCTATGTCGGACTTGGCGCGCAGCCGCCGGTGCCAAGCTGGGGGCGGATGCTGGCGGATGCGCAGACCATGGTCGCCATCGCGCCGCATATGGCCCTCTTTCCGGGGCTGGCCATCGTGCTGACGGTGCTGGGGCTGAACCTTCTGGGCGACGGATTGCGCGACGTGTTCGACCCGCGGCTGCGGGCGGTGCGGGCATGAGCCTTCTTGCGATCAGCGGCCTTTCGGTGGGCCTCGGCGGGAGGGAGATCCTGCGGGATGTAGCGCTGGAGGTCGGCCGGGGCGAGATCGTGGCGCTGACCGGGGAGAGCGGGTCGGGCAAGTCGATGACCGCGCTGGCGGTGATGGGACTTCTGCCCGAGGGGGCGGTCGCGCGCGGGCAGGTGCGGCTCGAGGGGACCGATCTTCTGACGCAGCCGGAGGAGGCGCTTTGCCGGCTGCGCGGCCGGGCGATGGGGATGATCTTTCAGGAGCCGATGACGGCGCTGAACCCGGTGCAGACCATCGGCGACCAGGTGGCCGAGACGATCCTGATCCATGAGGGGGGGCCGCGCGCCGCCGCGCGGGCGCGGGCGGCAGAGGTGCTGGCCCGTGTCGGCCTGCCGGGGGACCGGGTCCCGCCTTCGCGCTATCCGCACGTGCTGTCGGGCGGGCAGCGGCAGCGGGTGGGGCTTGCCATGGCAATTGCGCTGCGGCCGGGGCTTCTGATCGCGGACGAGCCGACGACCGCGCTCGATGTGACGACGCAGGCGCAGATTCTGGCGCTTCTGCGGGATCTGGTGGCGGATCGCGGGATGGGGCTTCTCATGATTACCCACGACCTTGCCGTGGTGGGCAAGGTCGCGGACCGGATCGTCGTGATGGAGGCGGGCCGGGTGGTGGAGAGCGGGCCTGCGCGCAGGGTCATGGCGGCGCCGCAGGAGCCCTATACGCGGATGCTGTTCGCCGCCGCGCGGCACCGGGTAGACCTGCCCCCTGCCCCGCCGCCCGTACCGTTGCTGGTGGTCGAGCATGCGGTCTGCGACTATCGCGGGGGGCGGAGGCTTTTTACGCACGGGGCGCGGGTCCGGGCGGTGGACGATGTGAGCCTGACGGTCGCGAAGGGCGAGCGGGTGGGGATCGTCGGCGAATCGGGTTCGGGCAAGTCGACGCTGGCGCGGGCGATCCTGGGGCTCGCGGAACTGAGCGCGGGCCGGATCACGCTGGACGGCGCGCCAGTCTGGACCGGGCATCGGCCGAACCTTGCGGTGCGGCGGCGGATGCAGGTGGTGTTCCAGGACCCCTATGGCAGTTTCAACCCGCGCCACCGGGTGGAGCGGATCGTGACCGAACCGTTTCACCTGCTCGACGCCCCCCCGCGGGGCGCGGCGCGGGCCGCGGCGGTGGCGCGGGCGCTGACCGATGTGGGGCTGAGCCCAGAGGATGCAGAGCGGTTTCCGCACGAATTCTCGGGCGGGCAGCGGCAGCGGATCGCCATCGCGCGGGCGCTGATCACGCAGCCCGACCTCATCCTTTTCGACGAGGCGGTTTCGGCGCTGGACGTGTCGGTCAGGGCGCAGGTGCTGGACCTCGTGGCGGGGCTTTGCCGGCGGTATGGGCTTGGCTATCTGTTCATCAGCCATGACCTGACGGGGGGGCGCGGCGTGACCGACCGGGGGGCGGTGATGCAGGCGGGGCGGATCGTCGAGGAAGGGCCGACCGAGGCGGTCTTTTCCGCGCCGCGCCATGCCTATACGCGGGCGCTGATCGCGGCCGCGCCGCGCCTGCCCGTGATGGAGGAGATGGCACATGCCTGAGATGCGCATCGACCCCGCGCTTTGCCTGATCGGCGGGGAATGGCGGGCGGCAGAGGCGGGGACGCTGGCCCTTCTCAACCCCTCGACCGGGGAGGGGCTGGCGCGGATCGCGCGGGGGGGCAGGGCCGAGATCGACGCGGCGGTGGCCGCGGCCCATGCGGCGCGGGCGGGCGACTGGGGCCGCTGGACGGCGGCG
>JBEIDZ010000236.1:0-5056 GCA_040383215.1 Paracoccaceae bacterium
CAGCGGCTGGCGAACTACCCGTCCGAATTGTCGGGCGGGATGCGGCAAAGGGTGGCCATCGCGCTTGCCCTTGCAGCAGGTCCGGAACTGATCATCGCAGACGAGGCCACGACGAACCTCGACGTGTCGATCCAGGGCCAGATCGTGGCCCTCTTGCGCCGCCTGCGCCATGACCTCGGCCTGGCGCTGATCTTCGTGACCCATGACCTTGACCTTGCGGCCGATGTCGGCGGGCAACTGATGGTGATGTATGCCGGCCAGCCGGTCGAGACAGGCGAGGTGCGGCATGTCCTCTCCGATCCCTGCCATCCCTATACGCGCGGACTTCTGCGCTCGGCCCCGACACTGCGGTCTTCCAGGCTTCTGCAACCACTGCGGCCAATCCCCGGCCAACCTCCCGAACCCGGCAGCATCGGGGCGGGGGCGCCGTTCCGCGACCGCTGTCCGGTCCTCGTCGAAGGGCTCTGCCAGCAGCACCGGCCGGACTGGACGACCGCCGGGACCGGTCACCGCGTCGCCTGTCACCGCTTCGCGCAGGACGGGAGGTCCGGACTGCCATGACCGTCCCCATCATTGCGGCGCGCTCCATCGCCAAGACCTTTGGCCCACGCGGCGGCGGCCGGGCCTTCCATGCCCTCAAGGGGGTCAGCACGTCGCTCTATCCCGGTGAAACGCTCGGCCTGGTCGGCGAAAGCGGATCGGGCAAGACCACGCTCGCACGCATCATGATCGGCATCGAGAACCCGACGGCGGGCGATGTCTGCTTTCACGGTGTGCGGGTGCATCGCCGGGCCGACTGGCGGGCCCTGCGACGCGAGGTCCAGTACGTTTTCCAGGACCCCTTCAACGCGCTTTGCCCTACCATGCGGATCGGCGATGCGCTGGCCGAGCCGCTCGCGATTCATGCCCTCTGTCGCGCCATCGAACGTCCCGCTCGGGTTGCACGGATGCTGCAGCTGGTGGGCCTGCATCCCGACATCGCCCGACGGCTGCCCGGCCAGCTCTCGGGCGGGCAACGGCAGAGGGTCAACCTTGCTCGCGCGCTCATGCTGGAACCGCGCGTCCTCATCTGCGACGAGATCGTCTCGGGGCTCGATGTCTCGGTGCAGGCGCAAGTCCTGGCGCTGCTTGTGGAACTGCAGGAGCGGCTGGGTCTCTCGCTTATCTTCATCTCGCACGATCTGCGGGTGATCCGCTACCTCTGCGACAGGGTCCAGGTCATGCTGCTTGGCGAAGTTGTCGAGGAAGGGTCCACGCAAGAGGTCTTCGAGGCGCCAAGACACGACTATACCCGCGCACTTCTTGCCGCGATCCCTGATCGCGACCGGTCCGACCCGACAGATGACAGGCAAGGGAAAACCGATGCCACTTGACCCCGTCACCCCCGCGCTTGTGCAAAGCCCGGCCCTGGCCCCGATCCGCAGGCCCAAGACCACGGCCGAAGAGGTCGAGGAACGCCTGATCGTCGCCATCGCGCTTGGCGACAAGCAGCCAGGCGAGCGGCTGACCGAGGCCGAGATTTCGGCGGCGCTCGAGGTCAGCCGTGTTCCTGCCCGGGAGGCGATGCAGAAGCTTCAGCTGCGCGGTATCCTCGTCGAACAGGGGCAACGGGGCCTGCGGGTGGCCGACTACAGCCCGCGCCGGATCGCGGAACTGATCGAGCTGCGCTTCGCAATCGAGCGTATCTTTTTTCAGCATGTGATGCATCCCGACTTCGACCGCGCGCCGCTCATCGCAGCGCTCGAAACCATGCTCGAGGAGATGCGCGCCCTGTCCGGGATCGGCAATCTTCTGGCCGTGTCGATGGTCGACCTCGAATTCCACCGCACGATCGCCGTGCATTCGGGCAACCAGCTGGCTGCCCAGATCTGGGAGGGGCTGGCCCAGCACATGCTCATCGTCTTCTGCCGCGACTGGTCTCAGGCGGCAGACCGCACCGGCGAGGTCGAGCTGCACCGCAAGCTCGTAGCCTTCCTGCGAGCCGGCGACCTCTCAGAGTTAGACGCCGTGCTGCACGACCATTTCAACGAGCCGAGCAAACGGCCGGCGACCAGGAGCTGAGGACAACATGCCGACGAAAAGCCTTGAGGGACGCTCTGCGATCATCACAGGCGGCGCACGCGGGATCGGTGCAGCGATTGCCGAGGTTCTGGCCGCGCGCGGCTGCGGGACGATCATCGTCGACATTGACGGCGACGAGGCCGTGGCCACTGCGGCGCGGCTGGCCGCGCAGGGGCTCGGCGTGACCGCACGCGCCTGCGACGTGACCGATCCCGCCCAGGTCGCAGACCTGGCGGGGGCAACGCCCGGCGTCGACATTCTTGTCAACAATGCAGCGATCCTCGATGCGACGCCCATCGACCAGCTGACACGCGGGCGCTTCGATCAGGTGCAGCAGATCAATCAGAATGCCGCCCTCTGGGTCACCCGTGCAATGCTGCCGCAACTGCGCGCCTCGGGGCGGGGCAGGGTGCTCAACATCGCCTCGATCATGGGGCTGAGGGGCAGTGCCGACAGTCTGCCCTATTCGACAGCCAAGGGTGGGCTTGTGAACATGACCCGGGCGCTGGCGGTCGACCTTGCGCCAGACGGCATCCTTGTGAACTGCATCTGCCCGGGCTTTGTCGACACGCGCATGGCGATCCTTCCCGACGGATCGGGACACGAGCACGAGACCGCGTGGTTCCGCGAGATCTATCTCAAGCACGGACGCATCCCGCTCAGGCGTCCGGCTCAGCCCGAGGAGATCGCCCGCGCGGCGGCCTTCTTCTGCGGGGATGACTGTCTTTATGTGACGGGTCAGGTTCTCGCCGTCGACGGCGGCCTTTCAGCAACATTCTGACGTGTGAGGAGAGCATGAAAATCAACCGCGTCGAAGCCCTGGCCTTGCGGGGCCGGTCCCCCAAGGGTGGCTGGTCCAACGAAATCAGGCCCGAAGACTCGATCCATGCCCTGATCGTCGTCGAAACCGAGGACGGCACGACCGGCCTTGGGTCAGTCTTCACCGACGGGCGGCTTGTCCGGGCGGGGCTCGACGTGCTGCGGCCCCTTCTGGTGGGTGAGCGCGCCGACGAGCCCGCGCGGGTGGCCGAGAAGCTCCACCAGAACACCTTCTGGATGGGACGGGGCGGCACGCTCACGCATGTGATCTCCGGGATCGACATCGCGCTCTGGGACATTTTCGGCAAGATGACCGGCCAGCCCCTGTCGCGGCTCCTGGGAGGGGTGCACCGACACAGGGTCAAGGCTTACGCGTCGATCCTGATGGAGGAGCCAGGACTGATGCGGGAACGGACGGCTTTCTACCGGGCCGAGGGGTTCCGCGCGATCAAGATCGGATGGGGGCCCTTCGGCCGCCGCGAAAGTGCCGCGCATGACGCGGCGATCGTGCGCGCCGCGCGCGAGGGCTGCGGCGATGACTGCCTGCTGATGGTTGATGCGGGGGCCTCGGATGCCTGGTGGCCCAACGGGCTGAAATGGGCGCTGAACACGGCACGAATGCTGGCCGATCACGACGTGACATGGTTCGAGGAGGCGCTGCATCCCGATGCCCTGCAGGATTTCCGCGACCTGCGCCTGCAAAGTCCTGTGCCGATTGCCACCGGGGAATGCCTGACGCGGCGCCAGAGCTACCTGCCCTGGTTCGAGGCGCGCGCCATCGACATCGTGCAACCCGACGTGACCAAGGTCGGCGGGATCTCCGAACAGATCAGGATCGCCCGGCTGGCCGAGGACTTCGGCATCAAGTACGTGGGCCATGGCTGGAACACTGCCGTCGGGCTGGCGGTCGATCTGCAACTCGCCGCCGCGCTGCCCACGGCTGATCTGGTCGAGTTCATCGGCGGCTCGCCCTATATCGACGAGATCGTCGAGACCCCCTGGGTACTGGACGCCGACGGCATGCTGTCGATCCCCGAAGCGCCGGGCCTCGGTCTCCGCCTCAACCTCGATGCGCTGGCCGGCATGTCCGACAACGCGGCGGCGCTGGCCCTGCTCGGCCATCGCTGATGCGCCCTGAACTGCGCTGCGGCCGGCTGCGGGTGACGCTCGCCCCCCGCGCGGGCGGGGCAGTCGCGGGTTTCTGGCTGGACAGGCCGGATGGTGCGTTTGCCATCTTGCGGCCGATGCCGGACGCTGCGGGGGACGCGCTCCATGCGGCCATCTTCCCGATGCTGCCCTTTGCCAACTGCATCCGCGACAACCGCTTTGCCTTCGGCGGGCGGAGCTGGCAGGTCGAACCCAACATGGCCGGCACACGGCTCAATTTCCACGGCTCGGGATGGCGGCTGCCCTGGCATGTCGAAACGGTCGGCGCAGACCATGCGCGGCTCAGTCTGCATGCCGATGACGGCGTGTGGCGCTATGACGCTGTCCAGGACTATGCGCTGGACGAGGCGGGGCTTGCCATCACCCTGGCGGTGACGAACCGGGGCGCGTCGGCGATGCCCTTCGGCCTTGGCCTGCATCCCTGGTTCGCACGGCATGCAGAGGCGCTGGTGCGGTTTTCGGCAGACGGTTTCTGGCTCCTGTCGCCGGATGGTGAGGCGCTCTCGCTTGGCGCCGTGCCGCCAGAGCATGACCATTCCGCGCCGGCGCCGCTGCCGCGGCACTCGCTCAACCTCTGCTATGATGGCTGGACCGGGACGGCGCAGGTGCGCTGGCCGGGTGCGGGAGTGTCGCTCGACCTGCGCGCCGATCCGGTGATGGGCAGGCTGATGGTCCACGTGCCCGCGCATGACCCCGGGACATTCTGTCTCGAACCCCAGTCAAACCCGCCATGCGGGTTCGACTGGCTCGAGGCAGATGCGACGGGGTCCGGCCTGCATGTCCTGCTGCCAGGCGAGGCGGTCGCTGGCCGCATGACCATGAACGTGTCCGAGCATTGACAGGGAAGGACCAACCACATGAAGATCGAATCCGTTGATTTCTTTTATCTTTCGATGCCCGAGGTGACGACGGCGGCGGACGGGTCGCAGGATGCGCTGGTGGTGCGCGTCGCGGCAGGCGGGCTGATCGGCTGGGGCGAATGCGAAGCCTCGCCGCTGGTGTCGATCGC
>JBEIDZ010000237.1:0-5048 GCA_040383215.1 Paracoccaceae bacterium
CTGCAGCCGCTCGCACGGGATCTGACGGTGGAGCGCATCCTGCCCGATGGCGAGGGGCTGATCCATGTGCCCGACGCGCCCGGGCTGGGGATCGAGGTGAGCGCGGCGGCGCTGGCGACCTATCGCGTGCCGGTCGAGATCAGGGTGCGCGGCAGGACGGTCTTTGCCGGCTGACCGGCGCGACAGTCGATCACGCTGGAACAGGAGAGGCCGGCCTGCCGTGGCAGGCCGCCTGCGGCCGGCCGCTGCCGCAGGTGCAGGGCGAGGCCGGGCCGCGGCGGGCATCCTCGGCGGCGACCAGGGCCATGATCTCGGCCGGCGCGCGGCCGGTGCCGATGAGGTGGGCCATCGCCATCATCGTGGGGCGGGTATGATGGTAGAATAGCTCCAGCCCCTCGCACAGGTAGTTGTGGCCGGCTTCGCCGGCCTTCGAGGCGGCGAAGCGGTCCTTGGGGCAGCCGCCATTGCAGAGCTGGCGGACGGCACATGTCCGGCACTGGCCGGTGAGGCGGTCTCGCTTGTCGAGCCCGAAGCGGCGCATCTGGGGGGAGGACACCATCTCGGCCAGGGGCGTCTCGTGGAGGTTGCCGAGGCGATGGGCCGGTTCGACGAAATGGTCGCAGGTATAGACATCGCCGTTGTGTTCGAGCGCGGGGCCATAGCCGCAGGTGGGCGCGTGGATGCAGAGGAGATGGCGGTTGAAATAGGCTTCGAGCGTGACGTCGAACATCTGAACGAAGACGCGGCCGACATCGTGACGCAACCAGTCTTCGTAGATGTCGATCAGGAATTCGCCATAGCCGCGGGGGCTGACGGAACGGTCGGTCACACGGTCGCCGGTCTGGGTGTAGAGCAGCCGCTCGGCGCCGGGCGTGTCGCTCCAGCCGCGATTGGCGATGGGCAGCGTTTCGGCCGTGGCGCGTTCGACGATGGGGATGAACTGGATCCAGGTCGCGCCAAGGCTGTCGCGGAAGAAGCGGTAGACCTCGCGGCCGCGATGCTGGTTGGCCGCGTGCACGGTGCACAGGATGTTGAAGTCGACGCCATGCGCCCGGAGCCGGTCGAGCCCGCGCATCACGAGGTCGAAGGTGCCCTGGCCGCGGCGATCCTTGCGGTAGGTGTCATGGATGTCCTTCGGACCGTCGATCGAGAGGCCGACGAGGATGCTGTTGTCGCGGAAGAAGGCGGCCCAGGCATCATCGATCAGGAGCCCGTTGGTCTGGAAGGTCTGGCGGACCGTCTGGCTGGGGCGGCGGTGGCGTTCGATCGCCTCGAGCGCGTGGCGGAAGAAGTCAAGCCGCATCAGCGTGGGCTCACCGCCTTGCCAGGCGACGGTGACTTCGGGCGTGTCATGCGATTCGAGAAGCTGGCGGATGTAGCTGTCGAGCGTTTCGGCCGACATGCGGTGACGGCTGTCGGGGTAAAGCGCCTCCTTGGAAAGGAAGAAGCAGTAGGTGCAGTCGATGTTGCAGGTGGAGCCCGAGGGCTTGGCCAGCAGGTGGAAGCGGGGCGGACGCGCCGGGCGGGCTGTGTCGGCTGTCGCGGGGCGGGCGGCGGTCGCGGTCATGGAGTATGGCCTTGCGGGGTGTCATTGCGGAAACGGTCGAGGAGGGCCTCGATGGTATGGGCATCGACGGGCTTGGCGAGCACATCGGTGGCGCCGGCCGCGAGGCAGTTCTCGCGCGTGCCGTCGCGTTCCACGCCCGTCATCATCACGGCTGGCACCGCGATCCCGCGCGCGCGCAGGGCGCGCAGGGCCTCGATCCCGGAGGTTTGGGGCATGTGGATGTCGAGAAGGACGAAGGTCGGGAGCGGGGGGGCGATCCGGGCCAGCAGATCGGCACCGGAGGAAAAGAGGACGCAGTCGACATCGAGCGCCTGCACCATGCGGCGCAGAGCCGGTCCTACGGAGGGGTCGTCGTCCACCACCCAGATACGTGCCGTTGCCATCGCCTGACCGTCCAGAGCCACGGCGACAGGATGGTGCCTGTACAACCCGAGGTGCAAGTTGGACGAGGGGCCTACAGTGCTCCGCTTTCTCTCAGGCGGTTGCAGATGGTGACGAGTTCGGCAATCGAGCGTACGCCCATCTTGTGCATCACGCGCCCGCGGTGGACCTTGATGGTCTTTTCCGCGGCCCCGAGGCGGTCGGCGATCTGCTTGTTGAGAAGACCGGTCACGACCTCGGCCATGACTTCGCGTTCGCGCGGGGTCAGGCTCTCGAGCCTGGCGCGAAGGTCGGCGTCGGCGGCCCTGCGCGCGCGGTTCCCGGCATCGCGCGCCAGCGCAACCTGGATCGCGGCGAGCAGAGTTGCCGTCTCGACCGGCTTGGTCAGGAAGTCGACCGCACCGCCACGCATGGCCTGGACCGCGGCCGGGATGCTGCCCTGGCCACTGAGGAAGATGACGGGGCAGGGGTCGCCGGCATCGGCCAGCCGGTGCTGGAGCGCGAGGCCGTCGAGGCCAGGCAGCCCGAGGTCGACGACCGCGCAGCCGGGCAGCGATGCGTCATGGGCGGCAAGGAAAGCGGCGGCATCGGGGAAGGCGCGCGTGTCATAACCTTCGGTCTCGAGCAGCCGTTGCAGGGCGCGGAGCACGCCGGGGTCGTCATCGACGAGCCACACGACGCTCATGGTGCGGCCTCGGGCGCGGGCAGCGTCAGCAGGATGCGAGCGCCGCCGCCGGGATCGGGATCGGTGAAGGCGAGTGTTCCGCCATGCGCCTCGGCGATGTTGCGGCAGATCGCGAGGCCGACGCCGAGACCAGTCGGCTTGGTGGTGACGAAGGGGCGAAAGACGGATTCGCGCGCCTCGGGAGAGAGCCCCGGTCCGGCATCGGCGAAAGCGAGCGTCCGTCGGCCATCGGGCTGGCGTGCAGTCGTCACGCGGACGATGCGGGAGGCTTCGGGCAGATCGGCCATCGCTTCGGCGGCATTGAAGGCGAGGTTCAGGACGATCTGCTGGAGCTGAGGGCCGTTTCCGTGCACGATCAGCCGCTCGGGCGCAAGATTCTGGCGTATCTGCGCGCCCCTCGCGGCGAGTTCGTTGCGTGCAAGTGCAAGAGTCGCGGTCACGATCTCGTTCAGGTCGACCTCCGTGAAGGTCAGTTCGCCCTTGACCATCAGCCGCCTGAGATTGGCGATGATCGTCGCCGCGCGGCCGACATCGGAGGCGATGTCACCGAAGATGGTCACGATCTCGCGCTGGTCCGGAGGCGTCCGGGCGGCAAGGCGCGCGCCCGCATCGGCGTTGGCCTGGATCGCCGCGAGCGGCTGGTTGATCTCGTGCGCCAGTGCTGCCGACAACTGCCCCAGGCGGAGATTGCGCGAGACATGCACCAGTTGGGCCCTTTCCGAGGCGAGGCTGGCCTGCGAACGGATCAGCCGCCGTCTCTGCACGATCAGGCCGGCAATCGTCACCGCTTGTGCGCCGATGATGCCGGTGACGATCACGATCGGCAGGCGATACCGTTCCCAGAACGTCGGTTCATAGTAGAGAATCCGGGTATCGTCGGGCAAGAGATCGAGATCGAGGTCATGGCGGCGCATCGCGCGCCAGTCAACCGCAGGGGCGCTGGCGATGGTCTGCGGGGCAGGCAACGGATCACCCATGATCGCGCTGTCGAGCATCGCCGCGATGGCGGTGCCGGTCGCTTCGAGGTCCTCGACGCTGCCACCGACCACGCCGGTGCCCAGAACGGTGTCGTAGATCGTCCAGACGGGCGCGCGAGAGGCGGCGGCCAGCGACGCGGCGAATTGCCGGGGCTGGAAGCGGTTACCTTCGGTATCGAGGATGACCGAGAGATAAAGAAGAACGGCATCGGGGTCGAGAGCGCCGGCCTCGGCAAGCATGGCCTCTGCCGTGCCTTCCGCGAGAAAGCGGACTGGAACATCCTTGAATCGTTCGCCCAGCAGGTCGGATGCAATCCCGCGCCATTGCCGGTCGTATTCGGAAGCGCCTGCGAGGACGACGATTTCGGGTGCATCGGGTTGAACCGTGAGGGCGAGCCTGACAGTCGCCGCGATGTCGAAGGCATTGATGACACCGCTTGCTGCGGACTCTGTCCTGCCGCCGAGGATCTGATCAAGCGCAGCCTGACCGAGTGCGCCGTAGACGATGGGAATGCCGGGGGCTATGGCATCGTGGTTGTCGATCAGGAAAGCGAGGGCATTCGGGCCGAGGACGGCGACGGCGTCGAGGTCGGTGTCGCCATAGCGGGCGGCAAGAAAGTCGCGCTTGAGCGTTCGCTCGGTGGCCGAGCCGAACTGCAGGAGATCAAGATATTCGATGAAGAGCTCACCCTGCTCGGTCACCTCGGGGCCAAGCGTGGTCTCGATCGCGCGCAGGAGATTTTGTACGAAAGGCAGGCGACTGGCGGATTCGACGATGATGAGCATGCGGGGCCTGTCCTCATCGGCGAGAGTGGGGCCGACCCACAGCAGCAGCACGAGGGCGGCAAGCAGCTTGCGGGCGACGAAGGCACACTCGATTATCAGGACCATTGCGTCGCGCATTCCGCTTTTTGGACGCATCCGACCCGAGATAGGCCAAAGGTCCAACTTTCAAGCCGAGCCCAGCCTGCCTATGGTCAAGACGGTATGGATGCGCCGTGTGCGGTGTCAACCCAAAGCCAAGAATGAGGAGGACAGGAATGACTAAAGGACAAAGGTCGCGCCTCTGGCGGTCAACCGCCGTCGGGGTCGCGGTGGCGGTTTCGGCGCTGGCTGCGCCGGTCGTCGCGCAGGATGCGGAACGGCCGAACATCGTTGTCATCTGGGGTGACGATATCGGCCAGTTCAATGTCAGTGCCTACAACATGGGAATGATGGGCTACCGGACGCCCAATATCGACAGCATTGCGCGCGAGGGTGCGATCTTCACCGACTGGTATGGCGAACAGTCCTGCACCGCCGGCCGGGCCGCCTTCATCACCGGGCAGATGCCGGTGCGCACGGGCCTGACCAAGGTGGGTCTACCCGGCGCGCCCGAGGGGATGCCGGCGGAGGACCCGACACTGGCCACGCTGCTGGGCGAGATGGGCTACATGAC
>JBEIDZ010000238.1:0-5046 GCA_040383215.1 Paracoccaceae bacterium
GACGATCATCATTCACCGGTAGGAGCGCCATGAAGACCCCACAAGATGTGGGACCCTTGTCGGTCCGGTCGGTTTCGCCGGCATGAAGCATGGGTGACGACCCGATGACGTTGCGGCGGTGCAACGCTTGACCCGGCGGCAGCGCGGGCGTAGGGGCAGATTGGTGGCGATTTGTTCGACCGGATTGCGGGCCACCTTAAACATGCCGCTAAAGAGGGGCAGGGTGCCCGTGGCCCCGAGACCCTTGGAAGGTGTCGGGGCTTTTGCTTGCGCCGGGAGGGCGCGGAGGGACGCACATGACGCAGAAGAGCAAGCGCACCCGCGCGGTGCACGAGGGCATCCGGCGCAGCCAGTATGGCGAGGTGAGCGAGGCGATCTTTCTGACCCAGGGTTTCGTCTATGACACGGCCGAGGCCGCCGAGGCGCGGTTTCTGAAGGCCGGGACGGACGAGTTCATCTATGCCCGCTATGGCAACCCCACCACGGCGATGTTCGAGACGCGGATGGCCGCGCTGGAAGGGGCGGAGGATGCCTTTGCCACGGCCAGCGGGATGGCGGCGGTGAACGGGGCGCTGATGTCGGTGCTGCGGGCGGGCGATCATGTCGTGTCGTCGCGGGCGCTCTTCGGGTCGTGCCTCTATATCCTCGAAGAGGTGCTGCGGCGCTTCGGGGTGGAGGTGAGCTTTGTCGACGGGACCGACCTTGACCAGTGGCGCGCGGCGATCCGGCCGGGGACGAAGGCGGTGTTTTTCGAGAGCGTGTCGAACCCGGTGCTGGAGGTGATCGACATCCGTGCGGTGGCCGATCTGGCCCATGCGGCGGGGGCGCTGGTCATTGCCGACAATGTTTTTGCCACCCCCGTCTTTTCGCAGGCCATCGCGCAAGGTGCTGATGTCGTTGTCTATTCCACGACCAAACATGTCGACGGGCAGGGCCGCGCGCTGGGCGGCGTGATCCTGGGCACGCGCGAGTTCATCCGCAAGACGGTCGAACCTTTCATGAAGCATACCGGGGGGGCGATGAGCCCGTTCACCGCCTGGCTGATGGTGACGGGGCTCGCGACGATGGAGCTGCGCGTGCGGGCCCAGACCGAGAGCGCGCTGGCGCTGGCGCGCGCGCTCGAGGGGCATGGCAAGCTGACGCGCGTGATCTATCCGGGGCTCGAGAGCCATCCGCAGCATGCGCTGGCCATGGCGCAGATGGGCGCGGGGGGGACGGTTCTGGCCATCGACGCGGGCAGCCGCGAGGCGGCGTTCCGGATGCTCAACGCGCTGGAAATCTTCACGATTTCCAACAACCTGGGCGATGCGAAGTCGATTGCCACGCACCCTGCGACGACGACGCATCAGCGCCTGCCGGACGACCAGAAGGCGCGGCTCGGGATCACGCCGGGGCTGGTGCGGCTGTCGGTCGGCCTGGAAGGGACCGAGGACCTGATCGCGGATGTGACGGGCGCGCTGGCGCAGGCCTGAGGCGGCATGCCCGTTCGGGGGCGTGAGGGCTGGCTACCGGCTCCACCCCCGGAATCAGAGGTTAACGCGCTGATTTTGCTGGAACCGGGCTTTCGGTATCACGTCGGTATCACGTCGGTATTGCGTCGGTATCGATGCGCTGTTTTTCGCGCCGGCGCGGGTCGTGACAGCACCGCGCGCCGGGGCGGCGGGGGTTGAGGGAAGGTGAACGGGGGGGCGGGAGTGGCTTCGGGTCCCGCACTGGGCAGGGTGTCTAAGGGTAGGCACGATGACTCGGCGGAGTGAAGGTCTGGGTGGGGATGGCGCCGAGTCTGGTGGGAGTGCCGTCGATCTTCGCGTCGGGTGTTCGCCTGCGCCGTCTGAAAGGCGGCCGTGGCGGATTGATCCTTAGTTGAAGGCCGGCGGGATGAGTGGTCTTGAGTAGGAGACGACGACACCTATAAGTCGGTTCTCAAGGTTATAGATTGCACTGATTCCGCCTAGTCGGTGTGGCGAAAGCGTCAGTAGAGACGCTCCATAGGCGACACCGCGCAAATCCTGATCCTTCGCAAGAGGCTTACCATTGCTATCGCGCGGAATGATGGAGACAAGATCAGCAGGGAAGCAAGTATTTGGCCGAGAGCAAGTGGCTTGGAGACCGGAAATGTTGACTTCTGATATGGCGGCGCCATTCAGGACGTCGTATTCGGTACAGATAGTCCGGGAAGTTGCATCGGTCGTAGTCTGAGTGTTTTCCTCAACACAGAGGGGTGTGCGCGGCATAATCTCGTTTGTCAGAGCAACGACTTCATCCACCATCATCCCTGGATGGAGCTCATTGAGGAGTCTCTGTGCACCATCTTCAAAAACAGGATCATGGTTATCGCAGGCTGTTATTACGGCCAGCAGCAATAGAAGGAATGCTGGCCTTTTCGCACGAAAGGTTATTGAAACGCCCATTAGTTACCTCCATATACTTGGGACAAAAATCTAAGAGTGTCATTGTCGACGACGATCAATTCGTGACCACTGCCTTGAGGATAAAGCAACCGTGAATCCCTCCACTGATCGAGAGCGAAATTCCCGAAAGCGCCGGGCTGGAAGCCTTGGGGATTTCCAAGTCGTGCAATGAAGTCGCCGCAACGGATGCACGTCTTGTCCCGCGCTGCATCCGGGACATAGATGTTCACCCAGCGTGTTCCCTCCGGCACTGAATTGGTCCAGTTCTCGTCTTCCGAGACGGGATCGAGTGTGATCACGTTGTCCACCGTGATCCCGGCGGCGGAAAGCTCCTTTGTGAGGTTCATAGCACTTCGTGCTCCCCAGCTATGGCCGAAGATGTTGATCGGCTCATCGGGATGGGCTTGCTTCAACGCGATGATATTCTCGGCAGCTGTCGAAGGTCCAGACGGGCTCCAGTCCTGCTTCTGGTCGGCCTGGTCATACGTATACAGCGCGTCACCGATGTTGTTCGGGGAACTGAAGGAATGGCTGACGGATGAGCCTGAGAAGAAGTCTCTGAACCGACTTATCAAGGAGTCATCGCTACCATCGGCAGGATCGCTGTTGCCCCCGATGAAGAAGTTGGCATTCCCCCCTGGGATCAAGCCTGTTCACCGGGTCGTTGGCGGAATAGGCGTAGCGGTTGGTGCCGACGCCGGGGATGGGGGGGTCGAGCCAGTCGGGGGAGGTGAAGGGCCCGAGGCTTGGGGTCCGTGGCGCGGGCGTTGAGGGAGAGGAGGCCGGCGTTGCGGTCGAAAGACTGGCCGATGGTGCCGCGGTTCGCGGCCTTTGCGGTCGCGGCGAAGACGCAGGAGCCCGCAGTCTCGGCCTCGGAGGGGTTGAGAGGGTCTGCTCGGCGCGCATGCCTTGGTCGCGGGCGGCCGGCGTGGCGGGGGTGGCGTTGCGGGGCCGTGCACCATGCGCATCTGGCCGGGATGGTTTCGGCCCGATGCACGTGGCTGCGCCGTTGAGCAGCCGCAAGGGTGGGACGGGGCGGGCGGACCGGAACTAACCGCTGGTTTTCGCGGGAAACGGGCCTGCGGCATCACGCCGGTATTGCGGCGGTGTCAGTGGGCCGGTGCAGGCGCAGCGGCGGGATGAAGGCCCCGCGCGCCGGGTGTTGCGGGGGAAGGCGACTCCGGCGGGGCGGCGCGTGGGTTTCACCCACCCTACGCCGGCGGTCCGCGCGCGGGGGCGGGGAGGGGCGCGTGGGGGTTGAGGCGCACAGGCCGGGGAGGTCTGGCGCAGGGGTGACCGCGGTGTCACGGCGACGTGATGTCGGTCTGCGAGGTTGATTGCGCCGGTATTCGCCCCATATCCCCGCCTCTGACCCAGAAGCGTGCCAGAGAGGCCCCGCGATGAACATCCATGCTGCCGATATCGACCGTGAACCATCGCGCAGCGAGGCGGAGGCGGCGCTTGCCCTGCTTCGCCGCTGGGCGCGGGACGTGACGCCCGAGGAGGTCGCCACGCTCGACCCGCTGGTGGCGCGGCTGATCCCGGGGCAGGAGGTGTCGAACTATCCCGCACTCGCGCGCGCCTATCCGGAGGATTTCGTCGCCGACGAGGCCTATCGCGCCTCGATGCCGGATCTGCAGAACGGGCCTTCGAGCCTGATCCGCGGGGCGCGGGCGCGCATCCAGCATGTGGGCATTTCGAACTTTCGCCTGCCGATCCGGTTTCATACCCGCGACAACGGGGACATCACGCTCGAGACCGGCGTGACGGGGACGGTGAGCCTGGAGGCGGGCAAGAAGGGCATCAACATGAGCCGGATCATGCGCAGCTTCTATGCCCATGCGCAGAAGACCTTTTCCTATGAGGTGATGGCGGCGGCGCTGGACAGCTACAAGGCGGACCTTGAGAGCTTTGACGCGCGGTTGCAGATGCGGTTCCGCTTTCCGGTCAGGATCCGGTCGCTGCGGTCGGGGCTGGAGGGGTTCCAGTATTACGACATCGCGCTCGAACTCGTAGAGAGGGCGGGCGTGCGCAAGAAGATCGTGCATCTCGACTATGTCTATTCCTCGACCTGCCCCTGTTCGCTGGAGCTGTCGGAACATGCCCGGCAGTTCCGCGGGCAGCTGGCCACGCCGCATTCGCAGCGGTCGGTCGCGCGCATCTCGCTCGAGGTGCTGGACGGGGCGGGGGGGACGCTCTGGTTCGAGGACCTGATCGACATGGCGCGCGCCGCGGTGCCGACCGAGACGCAGGTGATGGTCAAGCGCGAGGACGAGCAGGCCTTCGCCGAGCTGAACGCGGCCAATCCGATCTTTGTCGAGGATGCGGCGCGGCTCTTTTGCGAGCAGTTGCTGCGCGATCCGCGGGTGGGCGATTTCCGGGTGCTGGCGAGCCATCAGGAAAGCCTGCACAGCCATGATGCGGTGAGCCTGCTGACCGAGGGCGAGACCTTCGCGTCCGAAAGCCTGGACCCGCGGCTTTTCGCGTCGCTCTATCACGTCGGCTGAGGCCGGCGGGCGGATCGGCCGGGGCCGCCGCGGCCCGTGCCCTTGACAGGGCAGGGCGGCGGGCCGAGCAATGCCGCATGATCGATCTGCGCCCCGTTGCCTATGTGAACGGCCTGCTGCTTGTCGCC
>JBEIDZ010000239.1:0-5045 GCA_040383215.1 Paracoccaceae bacterium
ACGGTCGCTGCGAGGGCAATGAACGCTGAGAAGCTGCTGTCAGTCTTGCAGCACCGCATGGCGATGCCTCTGTATTCCTTGAGTTTCCCAAAGACGTTCTCGATCAGGTGCCGCCATTTGTAGGTGTCGCGGTCGAACTCTGCCGGGAAGCGGCGGTTGGATTTCGGTGGGATGACCGGCTCGATCCCGGCCCCTTCCAGTGCCTCGCGGACCCAGTTGGCATCAAACGCGCGGTCGGCGAGGAACTGGCCACAGGACAGCCCGTCGATCAGCGCTGCCGTGCCGCGCAGGTCGTGGGCCTGTCCGGGCAACAGGCGGAAGTCGATGAGATTGCCGAGCGCATCGGCCAGCGCCATGATCTTGGTTGTCACGCCGCCGCGAGAGCGTCCGATGGCCTGGCTCTGAGTCCCCCTTTTGCGCCCTGTCCGTGACGGTGAACCTTGACGATACTGCCGTCGATCATGGCGTATTCGAAGTCGGGATCTTCGGCCAAAGCTCTGAATATTCGATAGAATGCGTCGGCCTTGACCCACCTGCGGAAGCGCTTGAATACCGAATTCCATTTACCGAACTCACCGGGCAGGTCACGCCACGGACAGCCCGTCCGGGCGATCCACAGCACCGCCTCGACGAAAAGCCGGGGGTCCGGGCCGGTGCGACCGGGGTCGCATTCCCGGCCAAGGAAGTGAGGGGCGATGAGCGCCCATTGCGTGTCGGTCAAGGTCATGCGGATCAAGGTCACCTCCCATTTGGCAACCTTGAATCACTACGAGGTGGAGATAGGAAAACTCAAACGTCAACAGAGCCTAGGTTCGGGGTCCGGTCAGGTATGGCCGGGCATCGATCTGAGCATCTGGAGCGGGGACACGTTTCGGGAAGGGGCGGCGCCCGGTGACAGCGCTGCGGGGACTGGCCGTCGCCGGGGGTGGTGCCGGCGGATGCGGGTGTGGTGGCGGGGGTGCCGGCGGAGTCGGCGATGGTGTCGAAGGGAGGCGCGGCGGGCGGGGGAACTGTGGTGGCCGGGAGGCCCCTTCCGGTGGCGCCGGCGGGCGGGTAGGCTCGAGCTCCTATGCGCGAGCCCCGATTCATCCATCTGCGGGTCCATTCCGAGCATTCGCTTCTCGAAGGAGCGGTGCCGGTGAAGTTGGTGCCGGAACTCGCTGCGGCCGCGGGGATGCCGGCGGTGGCGATAACCGACACCAATGCGATGTTCGCCGTGTTGGAATTCGCCGAATGCGCGGCCAAGGTGGGGGTGCAGCCGATCATCGGCTGCCAGATGGACCTGGCCTATCTTCCGGCCGAGCCGGGGCGACGGGCCGAGCGGCCGGCGCCGGTCGTGCTGCTGGCGCAGTCAGAGGCGGGGTATCGGAACCTTCTGAAGCTCAACTCGCTGGCCTATCTCGACAAGGCAGGGGAGCTGCCGCAGGTGACACCGGCCGAACTGGGCGTGCATGCAGAGGGGGTCATCTGCCTGACGGGCGGACCAGATGGGCCGCTGGGCCGGCTGGTGCGGGCGGGTCTGGCCGGGCGGGGCGAGGCGCTGTTGCGCGATCTGGCAGGGGTGTTTCCAGGGCGGCTTTACGTCGAGCTACAGCGCCATCCGGTCGAAGGCGGGCTGCCCGAGGCGGAACGGGAGACCGAGCGGGCCTTTGTCGACTGGGCATATGGGCTGGATCTGCCGATAGTGGCGACGAACGATGTCTATTTCCCGAAGTCAGAGCTTTACGAGGCGCATGATGCGCTGCTCTGCGTGGCCGAAGGGGCCTATGTCGACCAGCCGGGGCCGCGGCGGCGGCTGACGCCCCAGCACTGGTTCAAGTCGGGGGCGGAGATGGCGGCGCTGTTCGCTGACCTGCCCGAGGCGGTGGAGAACACGGTCGAGATCGCGCGGCGCTGTGCCTTCCGACCGGTGAAGCGGGCGCCGATCCTGCCGCGCTTTGCCGAAAACGAGGTCGAGGAGCTGCGCCGTGTGGCCTGGGCGGGGCTGCGGGCGAGGCTTGCCGTGATCGCGCCGGCGGCACCGGTCGAGACCTACGAGACACGGCTCGGGTTCGAGCTCGGCATCATCGAGCAGATGGGGTTTCCGGGTTATTTCCTGATTGTCGCCGATTTCATCACCTGGGCCAAGGGGCAGGGGATTCCGGTCGGCCCGGGGCGGGGGTCGGGGGCGGGGTCGCTTGTGGCCTATGCGCTCACCATCACCGACCTGGACCCTTTGCGCTATTCGCTGCTTTTCGAGCGGTTCCTGAACCCCGAGCGGGTATCGATGCCGGATTTCGACATCGATTTCTGCATGGACCGGCGCGAGGAGGTGATCCGTTATGTCCAGGGGAAATACGGTCGGGACCGGGTGGGGCAGATCATCACATTCGGCGCGCTTCTGTCCAAGGCGGCGGTGCGCGACGTGGGGCGAGTCTTGCAGATGCCATATGGTCAGGTGGACCGCCTCTCGAAGCTGATCCCGACGGAAGGAGTCAAGCCCGTTTCGGTCGAGAAGGCACTGGCCGAGGAGCCGCGGCTGCGCGAGGAGGCCCGCGCCGAGGAGGTGGTGGCGCGCTGCCTGAGCTATGCGTCGCAGATCGAGGGGCTATTGCGCAACGCTTCGACCCATGCGGCGGGGGTGGTGATCGCGGACCGGCCGCTGGACGAGCTGGTGCCGCTTTATCAGGACCCGCGGTCGGACATGCCGGCCACGCAGTTCAACATGAAATGGGTCGAGCAGGCGGGCCTTGTGAAGTTCGACTTCCTGGGGCTGAAGACGCTGACGGTGATCGAGAATGCGGTCGCGCTGATCCGCCGGGCTGGGCGGACGCTGGGGCAGGCAGCGGACGGGCGGCAGCTTTACGACCCCGCGCCGGGCCTTGAATGGGATATCGGGTCGATCCCGCTCGACGATGCGCGGACATATGCGCTGTATGCCGCGGCGCGCACGGTGGCGGTGTTCCAGGTGGAAAGCTCGGGGATGATGGACGCGCTCAAGCGCATGAAGCCCACCTGCATCGAGGATATCGTGGCGCTGGTTGCGCTTTACCGGCCGGGGCCGATGGAGAACATCCCGCTTTACTGCGAGGTCAAGAACGGGCTGAGGCCGCGCCCGTCGATCCATCCCTCGATCGATCATATCCTTGCCGAGACGCAGGGCATTATCGTCTATCAGGAACAGGTGATGGAGATCGCCCAGGTCATGGCGGGCTACACGCTGGGCGGGGCGGACCTGCTGCGCCGTGCGATGGGCAAGAAGATCCCCGAGGAGATGGCCAAGGAGCGCCCGAAGTTCGAGGCGGGCGCGACCGCGAACGGCATCCCGGCCGAGACGGCGCGGGAGGTGTTCGACCTGCTCGAGAAGTTCGCCAATTACGGCTTCAACAAGAGCCATGCCGCGGCCTATGCGGTGGTGAGCTACCAGACTGCCTGGCTCAAGGCCAATCATCCGGTCGAATTCATGGCGGGCGTGATGAATTGCGATATCCACCTGACCGACAAACTCGCGCTTTATGTCCGGGAGGTGAGGAAGGGGCTGGGGCTGGCGGTGCTGCCGCCTTGCGTGAACCGGTCGGAGGCGACCTTCGATGTCCGCGAGGGGCAGCTTGTCTATGCGCTGGGCGCGCTGAAGAACGTGGGCGTGGAAGCGATGAGGCTGATCACCGAGGCGCGGGGGGACCGCGATTTCGTGACGCTGTTCGATGTCGCGCGGCGGGTGGATTTGCGGCGGATCGGGAAGCGGCCACTCGAGGTACTGGCGCGGGCGGGGGCTTTCGACGTGCTGGACAGCAACCGGCGGCGGGTGCTCGAGAGTATGGACGTGCTTCTGGGCTGGAGCCAGGCGGTGCATGAGCAGAAGGAATCGGGGCAAGTGAGCCTTTTTGGCGAAACGGGCGAGGACCTGCCCGAGCCGCGGTTGCCGCAGGTGCCCGACTGGCCGGTACTCGAGCGGCTGGCCGAGGAGTTCAAGGCGGTGGGGTTCTATCTGTCGGGGCATCCGCTGGACGACTTCCTGCCCGCGCTGAAGCGTCGGCAGGTGATGACGCTCGACGAGGTGGGCGCTCGGGTGACGAGCGGGGCCTTTGTCGCGCGGATGGCCGGGACGGTCGCCCTGCGCCAGGAGCGCAAGTCCGCGCGCGGCAACCGCTTTGCCTTTGTCACGCTTTCGGACCCGACGGGGCAATATGAGGTGACGGTGTTTTCCGACGTGCTCGACCAGGCGCGGGCCTTGTTAGAGCCCGGTAGGGCGGTGGTGGTGCAGGTCGAGGTGACGGCGGAGGCCGAGCAGCTGAAGCTGCTGGCGCGTAGCGTGACGCCGCTGGAGGCGGTGGTGGCGGATGCGGGCGCGCGGGGCCTGCGGGTCTTTTTCAACGATGTGGCGGCGGTCGAGGCGGCGGCGGCGGTGCTGGAGGGGGCGCTGCGCGACGGGGTGAAGGGCGGGCGTGGACCGGTCTGGTTCTGCCCGATGGCGCACGATCTGGGCGGAGAGGTCGAAATCGACTGCGGGCGGGAATATCCGGTGACGCCGCAGATCAGGGGTGCGCTCAGGTCGCTGCCCGGCGTTGTCGAGGTGGTCGAGGTCTGAGCCGGGGGCGCGAGACGGGGGCGGCCGGGCCGTCAGGCGCGGGGGCGAAAGAGGCGGAGGCGGAGCTGCTTTTCGGCCTCGAGGATGGCGAAAAAGGCGAGGCCGGTGGCGAGGATGACGGCGCCTTCGGTCAGGGGCACGGACTCGGTGACGAGGAGGCGCTGGAGCGGGGGCAGGTAGGTTACCCCGAGTTGTGCGAACGTGACGGCGATGACGACGGTCCAGATCACCTTCGTGCCGCGGACCGCGGCGCGGGTGAGCGATGTGCCGTGGATGTTGCGGATGTAGAAGAGGTGGAAGATTTCGAGCACGACCATGGTGTTCATCACCATGGTCTGGGCGAGCACCAGCGAGGCGCCGCGGGCGAGCGCCCAGGTGACGCTGCCGACGACGGCGATCTCGTAGCGCGCGGAGACCAGCTGCACGGGCCAGCGTAGCGCGCCCGAGCCGAGCGGCGCGTCGCGGGGGCGGGGCGGGC
>JBEIDZ010000240.1:0-5036 GCA_040383215.1 Paracoccaceae bacterium
AACGCCCGCAGGTTGTTGCCACCGCAGCCGCCGGCAGGCCGGGATGGCGGCTTCTGCGGCCCGTCGTGCTGGTCGGACTGATGGGGTCGGGCACGACCGCGGTGGGCAAGGCCCTGGCCGGGCGGCTTGGCGTTGCCTTTCTTGACAGTGATGCGGCGATCGAGGAGGCGGCGCAGGCCAGCATTGCCGAGATTTTCGGCCGCGACGGCGAGGCATTCTTCCGTGACCGGGAGGCAGAGGTGATTTCACGGCTTCTGGCCGCGGGGCCTGCCGTCGTTTCGACCGGGGGCGGGGCCTTCATGGCGGAACGCAACCGTGCCGCCATCGCGACACGGGGCGTTTCGGTCTGGCTGGACGTGCCGCTGGACCTGCTGTGGGAACGGGTCCGGCACAAGGATTCCCGGCCCTTGTTGCGGACCGCGGATCCGCGCGCTACGCTGGCGGAGCTTTACGAGGCTCGCGTTCCGGTTTACCGGCTGGCCGATATCAGGGTTCCCGGGAGGGCCGGCTTTTCGGCCGACGAGACCGCCGGGCAGGTCCTGGCGGCGCTGGCGGAGCGGCCCGGCGTGCTGGAGCGGACCGGATGAGCGGAGTGGAGCGGAAGGTCAGGGTCGATCTGCCCGGGCGGGGATATGACATCCTGATCGGGCCCGGTGTGCTGGCCGGGGCGTGGGCGGCGATGCGCCCGTTCCTGCGGCGGGGGCGGGTTGCGGTGGTCACGGATGCGACGGTGGCGCGGCTGCATCTGCCGGCGTTGCAAGACGCTTTGGCCAGCGAAGGGATCGCGGTCGAGGCGCTGGTCCTGCCGCCGGGCGAGGCGACCAAGTGCTGGGCCGAACTGGCCCGCACCGTGGAATGGCTGCTGGCGGCGCAGGTGGAGCGGGGCGATCTGGTCGTTGCGCTTGGCGGGGGCGTGATCGGCGATCTGGCGGGGTTTGCCGCGGCGATCCTTCGCCGGGGGGTCAGGTATGTCCAGGTGCCCACGACGCTTCTGGCGCAGGTCGATTCGTCCGTCGGGGGCAAGACGGGCATCAACTCGGCCCAGGGCAAGAATCTGGTGGGCGCGTTTCACCAGCCGGTTCTGGTGATTGCCGATACCGCTGTCCTGCAGACCCTGCCGGAACGCGATTACCTGGCCGGCTATGGCGAGGTGGTGAAATACGGGCTTCTGGGGGATGCCGGCTTCTTTGCCTGGGCGGAGGCGCATGCCGGGGAGATTGCGGCACGGGACCCGGGGGCGCTTGTCCATGCCGTGACGCGGTCCTGCGAGGTGAAGGCGGGGATCGTGATGCGCGACGAGACCGAGCAGGGGGAGCGGGCGCTCCTGAACCTGGGCCATACCTTCGGCCATGCGCTGGAGGCCGCGACGGGATATTCCGACCGGCTGCTGCATGGCGAGGGGGTGGCGATCGGCTGCGCGCTGGCGTTCGAGTTGTCGGCACGGCTGGGGTTCTGCGCGCAGGAGGAGCCGGGGCGCGTGCGGGCGCATCTGGCGGCGATGGGGATGCGGCGGGATCTTGGCGACGTGCCGGGCGAACTGCCGCCGGCTGCCGCGCTGATGGCGCTGATGGCGCAGGACAAGAAGGTGGTGGACGGGCGGCTGCGTTTCGTGCTGGCCCGTGGCATCGGCGAGGCCTTTGTCACCGGCGATGTGCCGGCGGGGGCGGTCGAGGACCTGCTGGCCGGGTCGCTGGCTGGGCGCTGAGGGGCGGGGGCAGGGACAGCGCCGCCGGGGGGATGTCAGCACAGTGGCCACCCCGGAACCGGATGGCCGAACCGTCCGAACCCCAGACCCGGTGGACCTGAGCGCTGGTGACCCCGTCAGAACGGGATGTCGTCGTCGAGGTCGCTGCTGCGGCCGCCGCCGCTACCGCTGCCGCCTGAGCGGGCGGGGGCGAGGGCGCGGTCGTCGTCGCCGCCATAGCCGCCGCCCATCGGGTCGGACCCGTAGCCTCCGCCCCCGCCGCCGCCTTCACGGCCCTCGAGCAGGGTGAGTTCGCCCCGGTAGGGGCGCAGCACGACCTCGGTCGTGTAGCGGTCCTGCCCGCTCTGGTCCTGCCATTTGCGGGTTTCGAGCTGCCCCTCGATATAGACCTTGGAGCCTTTTTTCAGATACTGTTCGGCCACGCGGGCGATGTTTTCGTTGAAGATCGCGACCGAATGCCATTCGGTGCGTTCCTTGCGTTCGCCGCTGGTGCGGTCCTTCCAGGTTTCGGATGTGGCGATGCGCAGGTTCACGACCTTGCCGCCGTTCTGGAATGTGCGGACTTCGGGGTCGCGGCCCAGGTTTCCGACCAGAATGACCTTGTTGACGGATCCGGCCATTGGCTTGCCTCCTCGATTCCCTGCGGATGATCACGTTCGGGGTTACATCACCGCAACATGGTTAATGAAAGCAGAATCTCGGTCCGGATAACGGACCATCGCGCGGGCCTTGGACTGAACCCGGCCTAAACCGGGGACATAGGGATGTCCTCCCCCGGGTCAGGGGCGGGGTTTGTGTGACTGCGGGGGGATGGCGTCGGGGCCTTTGCCGGCGCCATGTCTGCGGCGCCGGCGGGGCCTGTGTGGTCTGCGCCGGGACACGAGAAAGGAACACGACATGCAGATGAAACCTCTTTTCGCGGTGATGGCCATCGCGCTGGGCCTGACCGGAGGCATCGCCAGGGCCGCCGACGAGGCGAGCCTGACCGACGAGAAAAAGGCCGAGATCACGGCGATCATGGTCGAGCAGGGCTATGAGGTGCGGTCCGTCCAGATCGAGGATGGAATGTACGAGGTCTATGCCATCAAGGATGGAAAGACCTTCGAGCTTTACCTCGATGACGACCTGAAGATGGTCGAAAGGTCGGGCGACGGCGACTGAGGCCCGGGGGGCAGGGCCATCCCGGCAGACAGGGGCGAATTCCTGTCTGCCGGGGCGGTCCGGACGACGACGCTGAGCAACGGAGGCGGAAAATGATCATCAGGAAGGTCTGGGATCCGGTGGTGAGGGTGTTTCACTGGTCCCTGGTTGCAGGTTTTGCGGCCAATGCGCTGTTCACTGATCCGGAGGAGTGGCTGCACCGCAACATCGGTTATGTCGTGCTGGGGCTTGTCGCGGTGCGGGTCGTGTGGGGAATGTCCGGCACGCGCTTTGCGCGGTTTTCGTCTTTCCCGCCCGATCCGGCTGCGGCGCTTGCACAGGTCACGGACATGGCCACGGGCCGGCGGCGGGTTCATCTGGGTCACACGCCTCTCGGGGCGCTGATGATCTACAACCTGCTTGTGACCATGGTTGTCATCGGCATTTCCGGCTGGATGATGACGACTTTGACCTGGTTCGGGGTGGAATGGGTCGAGGAGTTGCACGAGGCTGCGGTCACCTGGGCGGAGATTTCAGTTGTGGTCCATATCCTCGCCGTCGTGTGGGAGAGCCGGCGGACGGGGGTGAACCTTCCGCGTGCGATGGTGACGGGGTACAAGAGGATTCCCGACGAATCGCTGTTCACCGAATCCTCCTGAAGGTCCTGCATGCTGCGGCGCCTGCGCCCCTATGGGCTGATCCTCCTCATCGCGGTGCAGTTGCTGTGCGCCGCGGCATTCCTTTCGGATTCGGTGGGCGATCTTGCGGGGGGCGGGGCATCGGTCTTTGACCGGCACCAGACGATCGAATATGTCGCGACACTGTCGCTCTTGATCGCGATCGCGTTTGAAGCGCAGCTTCTGCTGCAGCTTCTGCGGCGCGAGGCACATCTGGAGCGGGGGATGTCGATCGCCGCCGGGGCACTGAATGACATCATCGAGGAGCATTTCCGGACCTGGGGCCTGACACCGTCGGAGCAGGACGTGGCGCGTTTCCTGATCAAGGGCTGCGACATCGCCGAAATCGCGCGTCTGCGCGGGTCGGCCGAGGGCACGGTCAAGGCGCATCTGAACGCGATCTACCGCAAGTCGGGCGTGTCGGGGCGGGCGGCGCTGATTTCGTTCCTGATCGAGGACCTGATGGGCGAGCCGCTGGTGGCGCCGGCGCAGTGACGGGTTTCCGCCGGTCCGGGCTGCGGGGGATGGAAGCGCGGCGCGTTCTGCCCTAGGATCGAACCGGGTGAAACCGTGCCGGAGAGGGCGATGGCTTCAGGCGGGACGATGACGGGGGCGGGGCTTGTGCTGCTGGTGGCGGTTCTGGCCGGGCCGGGGCCGGGCGCGGCGGAGACTGTTTCGACGATGAACCGGTCGGCGCTATTCGCGTCGCAGCTCTCCGTGCTCGACGGTCGGGCGGCTGACCAGTACAACGACTCCTATCGTTTGCAACCGCCGCGGGCCGAACCTCCGGCAGGGGTGAGCCCGGCCTGGACGGGGCGGTATGACGGGCCCTGGCTTGAGGTGGCACGGGATGCCGCGCGGCGCCACGGGGTGCCGGAGGACCTGTTCCTGCGGCTTGTCCAGCAGGAAAGCGGATGGAATACCGGCGCAGTGTCACCCAAGGGGGCGCTCGGGCTTGCGCAGCTCATGCCGGGGACGGCGGAACTGCTGGGTGTCGATCCGCTGGACCCGGAGGAGAATCTCGAGGGCGGGGCGCGGTACCTGCGGATGCAGTACAACCTTTTCGGCACATGGCCGCTGGCGCTGGCCGCCTATAATGCCGGGCCGGGGGCGGTGGAGGAACATGGCGGCATTCCGCCCTTTGCCGAGACCGAGACCTATGTCGAGGTGATCTGGGGCGGCTGAGCGGCTGTGGCTGCGGCCGGACTGCGACGGGTTGGCCGGACGGATGGCTGATGCTAGGATCGTGGCCGCAACGGCGGTTGCCGGTGGCTTTGTGCATGGCACGAGGCGGGACGGGGTATCCCCGTCCGGAGATGTGACCGCGGCAGACACGGCATGACCGGCGCTGGGCTGCGCCCAGGATGGGTCATGCGGGACGAGGATCGGCGGTGGCCGCCGTTGCGCCGCAGCGGAGAGGGGTCGTGCAGCGCGAGGATCTGGCCCGCAATCTGGCCGTCAGTCTGGTGGGGGGTGACTGGAGCGAGGCGGCGCTGCGCGGCGTGCTCGAGCGG
>JBEIDZ010000241.1:0-4978 GCA_040383215.1 Paracoccaceae bacterium
CACAGAAACCGCCGCCCGACACCGAACCCATCGACCGCGGCGTGTCATAGCCGATATAGCATCCCGCCGCGATATTGGACGAAAACCCCACGAACCAGACATCCTTGGCCTCGTTCGTCGTGCCGGTCTTGCCCGCGATCGGCACCGGCAGGTCGATCCCGCGCGCCGTGCCGCGCTGCACCACCCCCTCCATCATCGACGTCAGCTGATAGGCCGTCACCGCATTCATGATCCGGTCGCGCTGCGTCTCCACCTCGGGCGCCCGCCGCGGCGCAAGGTCGATCCTTCCGCAATCGGGGCAACTGCTCTGCCCGTGCCTGAACACGGTCCGGCCATAGCGGTCCTGCACCCGGTCCACCAGCGTCGGCTCCACCCGCTCCCCGCCATTGGCGAACATCGCATAGGCGGCCACCATCCGGTACAGCGTCGTCTCGTCCGACCCCAGCGCGGCCGCCAGCACCTGGTTCATCCGCTGATAGACCCCGAACCTTTCGGCATATCCGGCGACCGTGTCCATCCCGATCTCCTGCGCCAGCCGGATCGTCATGAGGTTGCGCGACTGCTCGATCCCGGTGCGCAGCGGCGTCGGCCCGTAATACTCCCCCGAGGCATTCTGCGGCGTCCAGAGCCCCTGCGGCGTCTCGATCTCGATCGGCGCATCGACCACGATCGTCGCCGGCGAATAGCCGCTGTCAAGTGCCGCGGCATAGACGAAGGGCTTGAAGGCCGACCCCGGCTGCCGCATCGCCTGCGTCGCGCGGTTGAAGACCGAATGCTGGTAGCTGAACCCCCCCTGCATGGCCAGGACGCGGCCGGTGTTCACATCCATCGCCATGAAGGCGCCCTGCACCTCGGGCACCTGCCGCAGCGTCCAGCGCATGAAGGACCCGTCCTCGTCCCGCGTCATCCGCCGGACAAGCACGACATCGCCCACCTCGAAATTGTCGAAGAAATCCCCGGCCATCCAGGCAATGTCCTCGCGCGGCACGACCTGCGGCTCGGCGGCCGTCTCGGCCACGCCCTCGATGCCGATCCTCAGCTCGTTCTCGCCCAGGCCAAGCACGACGGCCGGATACCAGGTCCCGTCAAGCGTGATGTCCCGCGACACCTCGACAGCTTCCAGCGCCGTCCGCCAGGCCGCCTCGTCGCCCAGCGCCTCCGGCGGGACCGTCTTGCCCGTCCCGCGCCAGCGCCCGATCCCGCGGTCATAATCCTCAAGTGCACGCTGCAGCGCATGTGCCGCCGTCACCTGCAGATCGGGGTCCAGCGTCGCCCGGATCGACAGCCCGCCCTCGAAGAACTCCTCCTCGCTCTGGATGATCCCGGCATCCACGAATTCCCGCGTGACCTGCCGGCGCACCTCGTCCGAAAAGTAATCGCGCGGCGGCAGGGTCGACCGGAAACTGCCGTAATCGCCCGACTGGACGGTCCGCAGCGGTTCCTCCCGCGACCGGGCCAGCGTGGCCGCATCGATGTAGCCATCCTCATGCATCCGCCCCAGCACATAGTTGCGCCGCGCCACCGCATCCTCACGCTGGCGCACCGGGTGCAGGGTCCCCGGCCGCTGCGCCAGCGCCGCCAGATAGGCCGCCTCCGCCGCCGTCAGATCCGGCAATGCCTTGTTGAAATAGGTCTGCGCGGCAGCGGCCACGCCATAGGAATTCTGGCCCAGGAAAATCTCGTTCAGATAAAGCTCGAGGATCTTCTCCTTGTCCATCGCCCGCTCGATCCGCACCGCAAGGATGATCTCCTTGATCTTGCGCTCCGCCGTGCGGTCCGCCGACAGAAGGAAGTTCTTCATCACCTGCTGGGTGATCGTCGACGCTCCCCGCAGATCGCGCCCGCGCGTCCGCACCGCCTCGACCGCCGCCGCCGCGATGCCGCGGATATCGAAGCCGGGGTGAGTATAGAAATTCTGGTCCTCCGCGCTCACGAAGGCATGCTTGACCAGTTCGGGGATCTCCTCGGCCGGCGTGAACAGCCGCCGCTCGGTGGCGAATTCGTCGATGATCCGCCCCTCGGCCGAATAGACGCGGCTGATCGTCTTGGGCGTGTACTGCGCCAGCGTCTCATAGGACGGCAGGTCCCGCCCATAGGCAAAGAACACCGCGCCCAGCACCACTGCCCCCATCGCAAGCCCGAGCGTGAGCGTCGCGAAGATGCCCCCGAAGAACGACATGATGAAACGCAGCACGACGGACTTTTCCCCTTCCGGTTGCCCCCTCTATATGGGCTGCCTGCGCCTGCGTCAAAACCGGAACCCGGGATCGGCGGCAATGCGCCCTTCCCTCACTGCCGCAAGAGCGACCGCGCGACCGACTCCTCCCAGCTCCAGGCGGCAAGACCCGCCACAATCCCCTCCACCAGCGGCGCGCGCGTCTCGGGATCGGTCAGCCGCGCGCGATCCCTTTCGCTCGACAGAAACCCCGCCTCGATCAGCACCGACGGAAAATCCGGCGCATTCAGAACCGCCAGCGGCCCCTCCCGGCGCGGGCGGGAATTCATCGCCGCCCCCGCCTCGGTCATTGCCGCGACCAGTTTTTCGGCCAGCCGGTCGGTCGACCACCGGGTATCCTGCCAGGCCAGGTCCATCAGGGCCGTCGCCACCGTGTCATCCTGCCCCGACAGGTCCAGCCCGGTCAGCAGATCGTCCCTGCCATGCCGCTCCGCCATCCGCAGGCTTGCCGAATCCGCCGCCTCCCGGCTCAGCGTATAGATCGACGCCCCCGTTGCCGCGTCGAACTCCTCCAGCGCATCGGCATGCAGCGACAGGAACACCTCTGCCCCCGCCGCCCGCGCGATCGTCATCCGCTCGGCCAGCGGCACAAAGACATCCGCCTCCCGGGTCAGGACAGCCCGCATCGTCCCGGTCCGGTTCACCGCCTCGGCAAGCTCCAGCCCGATCGCCAGCATCAGTTCGGCCTCCACCACGCCCTCGCGCTCCGCCCCGGGATCGATCCCGCCATGCCCGGGGTCGATCGCCACCACCAGAATCCCGTCATCGATCCGCGACGCCGGGCCCAGCGGATCGGCCGCCGCCGGCGGACCCGCGTCCCAGGCGGGGTCAACGGGCGGTTCACCCGCAGCCGCGCGGAACCGCACATCCTCCACCGGATCAAGCAGCACACGCAGCGTCGCGGTCCCGTCGGACGCGCTCACCGTCATCCCGGCTTCGGTCACGCCCATCGGCCCGGCAAGGTCGACCACCATCCGGCTCCATCCCGGCCGCAGCGCGCCAAAGTGAAGGCCGGCCGCGGGTGTCCCGACCATCAGCTCCCCGGTCTCGGCCCCCCGCCAGTCCACCTCCCGGAAATCCAGCACCAGCCTGCGCGGCTCATCGAGCGTGAAGATCCGCCAGGGCACCGGCTGGCTGAGATAGAGCGTGATCTCCACGCCCCCCTCCTCCAGCGCCACCACCCGGCTCTGCGTCACGTCCAGCCGCGCCAGCCCCGAAAACGCCTGCCCCGGCGCCTCCTGCGCAAAGGCTGCCGCCGCGGCCAGCCAAAGCAGCAGCGCGACAATCCCCCTCACCCCCGCGCCTCCATGAAGACCTTCAGCCGCGCCAGCCCTTCGGCAATCTCCGCCGTCCTGCGCGCATAGGAAAAGCGCAGCCACTGCCGCCCCCGCACCGGGTCGAAATCGACCCCCGGCGTGCAGGCCACCCCCGCGCGATCCAGAATCTCGGCCGCAAAGGCGCGCGAATCCTCCGTCAGCGCGCTCACATCGGCATAGATGTAGAAGGCCCCGTCCGGCGGCGCGAATTCGCGCAGCCCTGCCGCGCGCAGCCCCTCGACCATCAGCCGCCGGTTTTCGGCATAGACCGCGACATTCGCGTCAAGCTCGTCGGCGCAGTCCATCGCATGCAGCGCCAGCCTCTGCGCCGCATGGCCGGGACAGATGAACAGGTTCTGCGCCAGCCGCTCGACGATCCGCACATGCGACGGCGGCACCACAAGCCAGCCCACCCGCCACCCCGTCATCGAGAAATACTTGGAAAAGGAATTGATCACGCAGACCTCGTCGGTCACCTCCAGCGCCGACACCGCCCGCATCCCGTAGCCGATGCCGTGATAGATCTCGTCCGACACCAGCGCCGCGCCCGCCTCGACGCAGGCGCCGGCCAGCCCCGCCAGCGCATCGCGGTCCAGCATCGTTCCCGTCGGATTGGCGGGCGACGCAACGATCAGCCCGGCCAGTGCATGCGCCGCCACATCGCCCGGCACCGGTTGGAACCGCGCCGCGGCGCTCGTCGGAAACCCCACCGGCACCAGGCTCATCGCCTTCAGGATCTGGCGATAGGACGGATAGCAGGGCTCCCCCAGCCCCACCCTCTCGCCCGCGTCAAAGAGCGCGGCAAAGGCCAGCACAAAGGCGCCCGACGCCCCGGCCGTCACCACCACCCGCCCGGGGTCGAGGTCGATCCCGTGCCGCTCGCCGTAAAGCCCTGCGATCCGCGCCCGCAACTCCGGCAGCCCCAGCGCCACGGTATAGCCCAGCGCATCGCTCTCCATCTCCCGGGCAAGCCGCGCAACCGCCTCGCGCGGCGCACCGGTGCCGGGCTGGCCCACCTCCATGTGGATGACCCGCACGCCCGCCGCCTCCGCCCGCCGCGCGGCCTCCATCACATCCATCACGATGAAGGGATCGACCAGACCCCGGCTTGAGTTCCGCATGCCCCGCCCCTAATGCTCGCGACAAGGTTTTTCCACTGTGTGCCCGTCCGGGGGTCCCCGCGTCAACCGCGCACCCCGTCCCTCTCGCCCGACCGGAGTCCCCATGCCCGTCCGCAACGTCCTGCCCGCCCTTCTCCTTTTCGCCGCCAGCCCCGCCCCCGCCCCCGCCCTCGATCTCGAATCACTCACGCCCGAAGAACGCGCCGCCTTCCGCGCCGAGGTGCGCAGCTACCTGCTCGAAAATCCCGAGGTCCTGACCGAGGCGATCGCCGTTCTCGAGGCCCGCGACCGCGAGGCCCGCGCCG
>JBEIDZ010000242.1:0-4976 GCA_040383215.1 Paracoccaceae bacterium
CGTTCTCGAGGCCCGCGACCGCGAGGCCCGCGCCGCGGCCGACGCATCGCTCGTCGACCTGCACGCCGCCGCGATCTTCGATGACGGCCATTCCTGGGTCGGCGGCAACCCCGATGGCGACATCACCCTCGTCGAATTCATGGACTACCGCTGCGGCTACTGCCGCGAGGCCTTCGCCGAGGTTGCCGACCTGCTCGAAACCGACGGCAACATCCGCTTCATCGTCAAGGAATACCCGATCCTCGGCGAACAATCCCTCGCCGCCGCCCGCTTCGCCATCGCCACCCACCAGCTTCACGGCGACGCGACCTACGAAGCGGTGCACGACGCGCTCATGACCCTGCGCTCCGACATCACGCCCGACAGCCTTACCCGCCTGGCCGAAACGCTCGCCCTCGACCCCGCCCCGATCCTCGCCCGGATGGAGGCGCCCGAAGTCACCGAGGTGATCGAGGCCAACCGCCGTCTGGGCGCACAGATGCAGATCACCGGGACGCCCACCTTCGTCATCCAGGACAGGATGCTGCGCGGCTACGCGCCGCTCGCCACCATGCAGGACCTCGTCGCCGCCGCCCGCGCCGCCAGCAGCGACTGACGCCCCGCTCCCCGGCGGCTACTCGGCCGCCGCACGCCCGGCCTCGATCTCGGCCGCCTTCTTCTCGACCATCTCGTCGATATGGTCGATCCTCCGCTAGTTGCTCATCTTGTGGCTCTGCTTTCCGGCCAGATAGACCTTCCCGGACCCCGCCCCGCCGCCGGTGAACCCCACATCCGTCATCAGCGCCTCGCCCGGCCCGTTCACCACGCAGCCGATGATCGACAGGCTCATCGGCGTCTTGACATGCTCAAGCCGCTTCTCCAGCGCCTCCACGGTGCGGATCACGTCAAACCCCTGCCGCGCGCAGGACGGGCACGAGATGATGTTGACCCCCCTGTGCCGCAGTCCCAGCGCCTTGAGGATCTCGAACCCGACCTTTACCTCCTCCACCGGATCGGCCGACAGCGACACCCGGATCGTGTCCCCGATCCCCATCCACAGAAGATTGCCCAGCCCGATCGCCGACTTCACCGTGCCCCCGATCAGCCCGCCCGCCTCGGTGATGCCCAGATGCAGCGGCGCATCCGTCGCCTCGGCCAGCGCCTGATAGGCCGCCGCCGCCAGAAACACGTCGGACGCCTTGCACGACACCTTGTAGTCGTGAAAATCGTTGTCCTGCAGCAGCTTGATATGGTCGAGCGCGGATTGCACCATCGCCTCGGGGCAAGGCTCGCCAAACTGCTCGAGCAGATGCTTCTCCAGCGACCCCGCATTCACCCCGATCCGGATCGCGCAGCCATGGTCGCGCGCCGCCCGCACCACCTCCCGCACGCGGCCCGCATCGCCGATATTGCCGGGGTTGATCCTCAGACAGGCCGCCCCCGCCTCCGCCGCCTCGATCGCGCGCCGGTAATGGAAATGGATATCCGCCACGATCGGCACCGGGCTTTCCCGCACGATCTCGCGCAAGGCCCGCGTCGACGCCTCGTCGGGGGTCGACACGCGGACGATATCCGCCCCCGCCACCGCCGCCGCCATGACCTGCGCCAGCGTCGCCGCCACATCGGTCGTCGGCGTGTTGGTCATCGTCTGCACCGTGATCGGCGCACCGCCCCCGACCGGGACACGCCCCACCATGATCTGCCGCGACCGGCGCCGCTCGATATTGCGCCAGGGACGGATCGGATTATGCGACATCAGGGGTCTCCCTCGCGACCGCAGCCAGGACAGCTAACAGCCTAGCCGCTCGCCCCCGCCCCGGCAACCACAGCCCCCAGCCCGGCGTCAGTCGGCGACCGGCACCGCCGCGCCCGGCTGCACGTCCGAAGCATCGGCCACCCGCACGATCTCGGCCAGATCGGCATCCTGCGCGAGGTCCGCCACGGGCCAGCCTGCCGTGATCGACGCAGGCGACAGTTCCACGCCGTTGGTCACCCTGCCGCTCTGCCCGACGGGCCCATGCGGGACGCCGTTCACGGCAAAGTACAGCGCCCCCGATTCGCCGACGCGCAACGTGGCCGGCTCCTCGGTCACCGGCACGTCAAAGCGGTCGCCGGGGTCAAGGATCCCTTCGAACAGCACCGACCCGTCGGGTCCGTTCACCCGCACCCAGGCCGGCCGCACCGCGACCAGCTGCAATTCCGGCACCGGCCCCTCGGTGACCTGCACCATAGGCGCGGTCTCTCCGCCCCCGACGATCCCGGCCAGAACCGCCTCGACATCCCCTGTCTCCGCCCGGGTCTCCATCCCGGCAAAGGCCCCGACGACCGAAGGATCGACCGCCGCGATCGGCCCGTCGCGCGACACCAGCACCGGCAGGTCCAGCGCCTGCGGCCGGTAAAGCCGCTCAAGCGCCTCCGGAGACGCCGTCTGCAGCGCCACCGTCTCCCCCGCAACCGGATCAGTCCGGCTCGCCCCGGCCAGCGGATCGACCTCCGCCACCACCGCAGGCGCCTCCTCGACCGGTGCAAACTGCACCCGCTGCACTTCCTGGATGATCGACCAGGCCCCGTAGCCCAGCCCGCAGACCAGCAGCGCCAGAACCCCAACCGATGCCGCCGCCCGCGGTTCGATCCCGCTCAACAGCCGCTCCCGTCCCGGCACAAAGGGCGTGGCGGGCGATGCGAAAATGTCCTTGCCCAGACCCGATGTCTTCAGCCTGTCCTCGCGCAACGGCTTGCTGGCCGACGCCGCGGGCGACATCCCGTGTGCCGGCGTATATCCGCTTTCCCGGCAGAAGGTCTCGAAAGCCCAGTCCGGGTCCATCTTCAGATACCGGGCATAGGACCGCACATAACCGGCAATGAACCCCGGCGTGTCAAAGGCCGAAGGATCGCAGTTCTCGATCGCGGCGATATAGGTGGCCCTGATCTTCAGCTCGCGCTGCACGTCCAGAAGGCTCTTGCCCATCGTGGCGCGCTCGCCCCGCATCAGATCGCCAAGCCGCAGCTCGAAGGCGTCAAAGCCGCGCGATTCGACGACATCCGCCGGTTTTTCGCGCCACAATCCACGCCCGATCATGCGAATCGTCCTGCCCGCCTGCTCTCTGCCTGCCCCTGCCAGACCGATTACGATTCGGTGAATCCCGGCCTGCCTGACAAGCGCTTAGCACAGGCTTGAACGCCGCGCATCCGCAGAAAGTCCTCAACCCGCCAGAACGGCACGATTCAGCGCACAGCGCGACCACAGACTGTCAAGCGCCCGGACCAGCGCCCCGATCTCCTGCGGCCCATGCACGGGCGAGGGCGTGAACCGCAGCCGCTCCGTCCCGCGCGGCACGGTCGGATAATTGATGGGCTGCACATAGATGCCGAACTCGGACAAGAGCATGTCCGACAGCATCTTGGTATGCTTGGGGTCGCCCACGATCAGCGGCACGATATGGCTGCCATGGTCGATGATCGGCAGTCCCAGCCCCTTCAGCCGGTATTTCAGGATGCGCGCCTGGGTCTGGTGCCGCTCGCGCAAACCCTGGTCGCCCTTCAGATGCGCGACACTCGCCGCCGCCCCCGCCGCCACCGCCGGCGGCAGCGAGGTCGTGAAGATGAAGCCCGGCGCATAGGACCGCACCGCATCGACCATCTTCGCGCTCGCCGCGATATAGCCGCCAAAGACGCCGAATGCCTTGGCCAGCGTCCCGTTGACGATGTCGATCCGCCCCATCAGCCCGTCGCGCTCGGCCACGCCACCGCCGCGGGCCCCGTACATCCCCACCGCATGCACCTCGTCCAGATAGGTCAGTGCCCCGAACTCTTCCGCCAGATCGGCGACCTCGGCAATCGGCCCGAAATCCCCATCCATCGAATAGACCGACTCAAAGGCGATCAGCTTCGGCGCCGCGGGATCGTCAGCCGCCAGAAGCGCACGCAGATGGGCCGTATCGTTGTGCCGCCAGACCCGCGTCTCGCCCGCCCCGCCCCGCCGCATACCCTCGATCATCGAGGCATGGTTCAGCGCATCGGAATAGATGATCAGCCCCGGAAAGAGCGTCCTGAGCGTCGACAGCGTCGCATCATTGGCGATATAGGCGCTGGTGAACAACAGCGCCGCCTCCTTGCCATGCAGGTCGGCCAGCTCCGCCTCCAGCCGCTTGTGATAGACCGTCGTGCCCGAGATGTTGCGCGTCCCGCCCGAGCCCGCGCCGACTGCGTCCACCGCCTCGTGCATGGCCTCCAGCACGGCCGGATGCTGCCCCATCCCCAGATAATCGTTGCCGCACCACACCGTCACCGGCGCCTCGGTCCCGTCCGGGCGATGCCAGACCGCATGCGGGAACTGCCCCTTGCGGCGGGCGATGTCGATGAAGGTGCGATAACGCCCCTCTTCGTGCAGGCGGGCAATCGCATCATCAATCGCGCGGTCGTAATCCACTGCGGTCTTCCTTCGGTCCTCGCCTTGCCGAACGGGGATATAGTCACCCCATGGCCCCTTCAACACCTGACATACTGTCGCCCCGGCAGGCCGGCCTTGATCCTGATCAAGCCCACAGGACGCGTGCCCGTGGCACGGCCCGCGCTCCGGGACCGCACCGACGCAATACCGACGCAATACCGACGCGATACCGAAAGGCCGTTCCGCGCCCCCGCGGCACATTGACCGCCGATTCGCGCCACAGCCGCAGCCGGCACCCTCACGCAGGCCCCTTGCCCACGCGGGTCCCGGCCATGCCGTGCAACATGCTGAAAACGAGGGGAATTGGCGCGGTTGACGGGGCTCGAACCCGCGACCCCCGGCGTGACAGGCCGGTACTCTAACCAACTGAGCTACAACCGCGCGTGATCTGCGGGTTACTGCGCCCGCAAGGTGAGGTCAAGCCGACACAACCCGCCCCCGCACCGACCGGCTCAGCACCACGAGACGGCGCTCGTGCCAGATCACCCTGGTCGGCGCCCCGACCTCGTGCACGGGCCGCCCGCCCATGTTTTTCATCGAGATTTCA
>JBEIDZ010000243.1:0-4970 GCA_040383215.1 Paracoccaceae bacterium
ATCAGTTTGATTGGTACTCCCGATCCTGCCATCGGTGAACTGATCGCCGGGACCAGCTATCCCATCGGGCGGGGCACCCTCCCGGTAAAGCTCGGTATCATCGACTTCAGCCAGACGGAGCGCAACGACTTCGGGAACTTCGGCTTCGGCGCGAAAGAACTCGTCAAGCGTGATGCGGTCCAGACGGTCGAGATGTCGGTGCATGTCGAGGCTGACGAGGCCGAGGCGGTGCGCTCTCTTCTCGCCGCCCTCCGCGCGACCCCATTCGTGATCTACGACACCGGCCTTTTGTCTGGGGCAGGGATCACAACCTTTGGCATCTGGCGGGATTTCGACATCGAGGTCATGGCCCCCGATGCCGCCATGCTGAGGCTGAAGATGGAAACCCTGATCTGATGCCCCCGGAGAGACACGACATGATCGACGTTTGCAAGGCCAAGGGGGACTGACATGACCAAACTGGAATGGACACTCAGGCAGGGCGAGCATTCGCTGCAGCGATACGCGCCCATCTTGTGTGGAATCCAGGTTTCGCTCTTCATCGTGGGGACGATCTTCTGGCTCGACGCCATCCTTGGGGGGTCAGCACTTTGACCCGAACACGTGGGGCGCCTTTGCCTATGCTTTCCCGGCCGAGATGTGGGCCGGCTGGAATATGGCGGCGAGCGCCATCACCTTCGTCGGGCTGATCGACCCGATCAAGCGCCGTATGGTGGTCGTCGGCGGGTCACTGCATTCAGGGCAATTCGCGCTTCTTGCGTATTCGATCACCGTCACCGGGGGTGAGATACCTGTCGGGCTCTACTCCGGCGCGTTCTTTCTGCCGCTCCATATGTGGATCGTGTGGAGGGCAGCATCACATGACGCCTGACCAGCTGCCCCAACTGATTGCGGCCTTCGGAACGCCCGCTGCGCTTGTTCTCTACGTGATGGTCAACGCGCGGCAAAAGGCGCCGGATTACGGTGAAAGCGCCGAGCACAAGCTCGACGTGATCAAGGACAGCGTCCACAAGATCGAAACGCGGCTCAGCGTCCTGGAGACGAAGATGGACGGTCTGACGGATGGCTCGAGGCCGCGCCGGTAAGCGGCGGCGAATGCGTCGGGCAATCAACACCCGCTCGCCTAAACAGCAGGAGAACATCATGGCTCGTTCATGGTCTAAATCATCTTTGGACAAATTGCAGGGCATTCATCCAGACCTTCGGCGTGTCATGGGCAGGGCGCTACAGGAAGCCGCAATCGACTTTCGCGTCTTGGAAGGTCTGCGGACAATAGAGCGGCAGAGACAGCTTGTTGCTTCCGGAGCCTCTCAGACTATGCGGAGCCGGCATCTGACAGGGCACGCGGTCGATATTGCGCCCTTGGTCGGTGGCAAAGTCTCGTGGGATTGGCCGCTCTATCATCGCTTGGCTCCTGCAGTGAAGCTGGCAGCCATTGCGGAAGGCGTGTCGATAGAATGGGGCGGAGACTGGCATTCATTCCCAGACGGCCCCCACTGGCAGCTTTCCTGGAATGCCTATCCTGCCTGATCACAATTCATCTCACCGAAAGAAACACCATGACCGATCTTGTCAATCAGCCGACTCTCCGCCCGATGCGGAAACTGCAATTCGGCATCTGGGGCGGCGTCATCGTCACCGCCGTGATCGCCGGACTGACCTCATATGACGTTGACCTCGCGGCCACGTGGGTGCCCGTCATCACCTCGCTTGCCGGCGCTCTCGGTGTCGCGGTCCCGACGTATATGGCCCGCAACCGCGCCAACACCTCCCAGCACTAGGAGCCTGACATGGTCAATCTGGTCTATCCCAAGGCCAACGAGCAATTCTGGCAGGGGGGGTTGAACCTTCTCACAGCCGACGTGAAGGCCGTGGCTGTCGATACCGGCGCCTATACCTACAGCGCGGCGCACCAGTTCCTGTCCGACATCCCCGCCGGCGCGCGGATCGCCACATCCCCGAGCCTCGCGACCAAGACCGTGACCAACGGCACCTTCGACAGCGGCGATCTCGTCTTTGCCGCCTTTTCGGGCGCGACGGTCGAAGCGATCGTGCTCTATGTCGACACCGGAAGCGCCACCACCTCGCGGCTTATCGCCTTCATCGACACGGCGACGGGCCTGCCTTTCACGCCGAACGGATCGACCCTCACGGTCGGCACACCCAGCGGGTGGTTCACGCTCGGCGGGACCAATGCGGCGCTCTATGCCCGCGCCGGCCAGCAGGCGCTGCAGGCCGGGTTCAACGCGGCAACCGACAACGTGAAGATCGTGCTGATCAATACCAGCCTCTACACCTTCAACCAGTCGGCGGATGAATTCCTGTCCGACATCCCCGTCGGCGCCCGCGTGGCGACGAGCGGCGCACTCGCGACAAAGACCTTTACCGACGGCACCTTTGACAGCGCGGACATCACGCTTTCGGGTGTGAGCGGCGCGCAGGTCGGGGCGTGGGCGGCCTTTATCGACACAGGCGTGGCCGGAACCTCGCGCCTGCTCTGGTATGTGTCGTCGAACGCCGGCCTGCCGTTCACGCCGAACGGCGGCAACCTCAACATGGCCACGCCGAATGGCTGGTTCACTCTTGCCGCCACGGTGAGCTGATGCCCATCGGGACTGAAGGAGAAAGATGATGCAGATCATTATGGAGCCAGGACAGATCAACTACACGGCCGATGGCGGTGACTGGAAGCTGATCGTCCGGCAAGGATACTTCGAGATCGTGTCGGCGGCGACGGGGGAACTGCTTTTCGGCTCGGGACAGAACCTCAACAATCTGGCCGACCTGATCTTGGCCGCGCGGGACCACGCGCGCAGCCAAGGGATTGACTGGCCGGAGGGTCAGTGATCATGGCAGCTCTCGACAGCCTGTCTGCTTATGTGAATCGCGCCACCGGCGGCAACAGCGGGGCACCTGATGTGCCTACAGTGACAAAGACGGGGCGCATCGCCGGCGCCGCAGCCACTGCGCCGTCAGCCTCCAATTGGCTTAGCTTGTGGCTGTATGAGGGCTTCCATCCGCACGGAAGCATCCCGACCAATGCCGCAATCCCGACCAGGGATACGCCGGGTGCGCTGCCTTTCAAGCCACCCGGCGCAGGGCGCGAGAAGTTCCTCATGTCGGTCGGCATTACACCCACTGTCGCGGGCACATTCACTCTTTATGACCGCCTGTTTCACATCGGCGGCCTCAACGGCAACATCACGTCCGATCAGACGGTGCAAGGGGCCACGCCGAGCCCCGCGCTGACCCGCTATACCGACGGAGACGGCGTCTTCGCCTTTGCGGAAATCTATGCCAACCTTGGGTCATCCTCCAGGACGCTGACCATCACCTATACCAATTCAGCCGGCGTTACCGGTCGGACAGCGTCCATCATTTTCGGCGGCGCGGGGTCCAACGCCGTCTCGAGGATGTTCCGCTTTCCTCTGGCGCAGGGCGATACAGGTGTCAGAGCCATAGAAAAGACCAATCTGAATGGAGGCACCAGCACGGCAGGCAACTTCGGCATCGCTCTGGGCCGACAGATCGCACAGATGGCTACCCCCGTTGGCGGGCTTCTGGCCGGTCGGGATTTCCCGATCGGAATGCCGGGCATTCCCGCAGTTCACTCCGACGCCTGTCTTGCGTGGATGTTCAGCGCCGTCACGACGACCGTGCCCGAGTTCACGGGCCAGCTTGGATTCGTGGAGAATTGAATGCCACTTGCTGACTTGCAGGCCTACAAGACTGCGCTTGAGACACCGAACGTCATACCATTTCATTCAAATATGACATCAGCTTTCGGTAGAGATCTGCGACCAAGCTTTGCGGCGCGGCGGTTTCCGGTCACGCCCGCCACTCCGACGACCAGCGTCGCGCTCGACAAAAACAGCGATATAGCGCTGGGACCATTGCCTGAAACTTCCGGGCAGCTCTGCATCCTGGGCGGGCAGATCAACGGGGCCGTTGCTTCGACAACCGTGATGATCGTGGACCTGCTCAATCATTCCGGCGGATTGTCGGCGGCTGCAACAGGCGAGCAGACCACGGGGCTGCCGACAGCCCCCTTGACGCGCTACACGGACGGCGACGGCGTGGCAGCAGCTCTGGTCATGTATGCATCAGCCGGATCGACGGTGACGACGGTCACAGTCAGCTATACGAACTCTCAGGGCGTTTCAGGGCGGATATCCCCTGCCATCCCTGTCGGCGGATCGTCTATCAGTGTTCTAAATTCCTTCATGATCCTGCCCTTGATGCCGGGTGATAAAGGGGTCAGGTCGGTCGAAAGTGCGAACGCCGCAGGCTCGACGGGGACTGCCGCCAATATGGGTATCGTGCTCTTTCGCCCCATAGGTATGCTCGCTCAAACAGACGGGTCCGGGCCGCAGAGGATCGACGCGATATCCTCGGGCGGTTTTGTCGGCGCGCTGGCGCCCTTTTCCCCGGACGCCTGCCTGTCTTTGGTGTCGATGCAGCCGGTAACGTCCGCTTTCGCCGGAACGCTGATTATCGGGGAAGTGTGACATGGGCCGGCGGTGGCTCGTCGACCCTTTCCAGATCGAGCTCGGCCTGCTGCCAATCGAGGCCCAGACTGGGCTGCAGACGGTCACCGTCACGCCCGCCCTCGCCCGCCCGGCGTTCCCCGCACTCACGCTGGTGCCCGGAGATGTGACGGTCACCGTCACGCCCGCCCTCGCCCGCCCGGCGTTCCCCGCACTCACGCTGGTCCCGGGCGAGGTCACGGTCACGGTCACGCCGGCCGTGGCCCGCCCCGCCTTCCCGGATTTCACGCTGGTCGCCGAGGGCGGCGCGCAGACGATCACGGTTACGCCCGCCGCTGCCCGCCCGGCATTCCCGACTGTCACGCTGGTGCCCGGCGATGTGACGGTCACCGTCACGCCCGCCCTCGCCCGCCCGGCGTTCCCCGCACTCACGCTGGTCCCGGGCGAGGTCACGGTCACGGTCACGCCGGCCGTGGCCCGCCC
>JBEIDZ010000244.1:0-4963 GCA_040383215.1 Paracoccaceae bacterium
AAGCGCTGGCCCAGGGGCGGCCACATGCGGGCCTCGCGCTCGAGGTCGCGCTCTGGTGCCGCTACTGCGCCGGCACCGACGAAGCAGGGCGCGAGATCGCGCCGAACGACGACAATCACGCAACACTGCGCCGCCTCGCGCTCGAGACCCGCGAAAGGCCCGAAGCGTTCCTCGCCAATACCGCCGTCTTCGGCCCGCTCGGGGATGATCCGGCCTTCCGCGTGGCCTTCGGCGCAGCCATCCGCAGCCTCTGGTCGCGCGGGGTGGCCGCGACGCTGGCCGATTACGCGGGCGGCTGAACCGGCCCCGGAGCGCGGGGCGGATCGACGCCACAGCCAAAGCGCCCGATCCCCCGGGCGGCGGTGCAGGCCGGTATAAGGGCGGCGCCGGTCGCACGCAGCCGCCCGCCGGCCAGGCAAGGTCCTGCTTCCCGGCTGCTGACAAAGGCTCAGGCGGCAGTCCCCGGGGGTGCGGACTGCGTGAAGAAAGGAAAATCCCCCCGTCTCCCCGCCCGCCCGCCCGCGATGATCATCGCACCGGCCCGGGGCCCTCCCCCAGGCCAAGAAGCGCCATCACCTCGCGCGCGATCATCAGTTCCTCGTCCGTCGGCAGCACGAACAGGCGCGGGGTAGCCCCGGCTGCGCCGATCTCGGTCCTGCCCGCCGTATTGGCCCCGGGGTCGAGCCGCGCGCCCAGCCAGCCCAGCCGTTCGGCAATCGCGGCGCGGATTGCCGGCGCATTCTCGCCGATTCCGGCGGTAAAGACGAGCGCATCGACCCCTCCCAGCGCAGCGGCCAGCGCGCCCGCCTGCATCGCCGCGCGGTGCACGAAACAGGCAATGGCAAAGGCCGCGCGGGGATCGTCGCTTGCCGTCAGGTCGCGCATGTCGCTCGACAGGCCCGACAGCCCCAGAAGCCCCGCCCGGCGGTAAAGCAGATCGCTCACCTCCGCCACGCTCATCCCCCGCTGGCCGATCAGCCAGAGCACCACACCGGGGTCGATCTGGCCCGGCCGCGTGCCCATCACCAGGCCGTCAAGCGCGGTGAACCCCATCGTACTCTCCACGCTCCGCCCGTCCTTCAGCGCGCACATCGACGCGCCGTTGCCCAGATGCGCGACGATGACGCGGCCCCCCGCGACATCGGGGGCGATCCGGGCAAGCTCGGCCGCGACATAGGCATAGGACAGGCCATGAAAGCCATAGCGCCGCACGCCCGCCGCACGCAGCTCCTCGGGCAGGGCATAGGCATCGGCAACATCGGGATGGCCGCGGTGAAAGGCGGTATCGAAACAGGCCACCTGCGGCAGGTCCGGGGCCTCGGCCCGGATCAGCCGGATCGGAGCCAGATTGCCGGGCTGGTGCAGCGGCGCAAGATCGGTCAGCGCGTCGAGCCGGGCGAGCACGGTGTCATCGATCAGCACCGGCGCGGCATGGTCGGGCCCGCCATGCACCACCCGGTGCCCCACGGCCAGCAGCCCCTCGCCCCCCCGCGTGTTCAGCCAGCGCCAGAGCAGATGCATCGCCGCCGGCAGGTCGGGCAGCTCGGCGGCGGTCATCTCGCGCGCCTCGGCGGCCCCCCCGCCCTCGGCGCGAAACCGCGGGCGCAGGCCGATCCCGTCGATCTGGCCACGGATCAGCCGCCGCGGCCCCTCGGGCGCGGGCGCAAACGTCTGGAACTTCAGGCTCGAGGAGCCCGCGTTCAGCACCAGGATCGCGGCCATCGCGTTCAGGCCTGCGGGATCGGCTGCGCCGCGCGCCGCCGCGCCGCCAGGATCGCCCCCACCGCCGCCGAGGCGAGCCGCGTGCGCACCGAATCGGCCCGGCTCGTCAGGATGATCGGCACCCGCGCGCCCAGCACGATCCCCGCCGCATCAGCGCGCGACAGGAAGGACAGGTTCTTGGCCAGCATGTTGCCCGCCTCCAGATCGGGCACGACCAGCACCTGCGCCCGCCCGGCAACCGGCGAGGCGATGCCCTTGATCCGCGCCGCCTCTGGGTCGATCGCATTGTCGAAGGCCAGCGGCCCTTCGATCAGCCCGCCGGTGATCTGCCCGCGCTCGGCCATCTTGCACAAAGCCGCGGCATCAATGGTCGAGGGGATTTTCGGCGTCACCGTCTCGACCGCAGACAGGACGGCCACACGCGGCGCGGGGTTGCCCAGCGCATGGCACAGCTCGATCGCGTTCTGGATGATGTCGCGCTTGGTCTCGAGATCGGGGGTGATGTTGATCGCCGCATCGGTGATGAAAAGCGTCTCCTCATGGCCCGGCACGTCCATGATGAAGACATGGCTCACCCGACGCCCGGTGCGCAGGCCGGTCGCGCTGTCCAGCACGGCCGAGATCAGCTCGTCGGTATGCAGGCTCCCCTTCATCAGCATCTCGGCCCGCCCCTCGCGCACCAGCGCGACGCCGCGCGCGGCCGCGGCATGGCTGTGGGGCACGTCCACGATCTCGACGCCCGCGAGGCCGATCCCCGCCGCCTCGGCCGCCGCGACGATGCGCGCGGCGGGGCCGACGAGGATCGGGATGATCAGCCCCGCATCCCGCGCGGCGATGGCCCCGCCCAGCGCGCCCGCATCGCAGGGATGCACGACCGCCGTGGGCGCGGGCGGCGTGTCATTGGCGGCATCGATCAGCCGGTCATGCTTGGAAACCGGCGGGAGGCTCGGGTCGGTCACAGGCGGGAACTCCGTTGCGGCGAAAGGCCGGCAGGTTCGATCATGGAAAGCCGCACAAGCCCGGTCAATGCCCCAGCCTGACCCACGACACTTGCCGCCGCCCACGGTTTCGGCAAGGCTGGTGCAGGCCCGCTCCGCATCCCGGCATCGGCCAGGGCCAGGATGCCGGAATGTGCCACCCACGCCCTTGATGAAGGCTGTCTGCCATGTCCGATCCCGTCCTGACGTTCCACGGCGCCGCCCGCTCGGTCACCGGCTCCTGCTTCCGGCTCGAAACCGGCCAGGGCACGATCCTGATCGACTGCGGCATGTTCCAGGGCTCCAAGACCGAAAAGGAACTGAACTACCGCCCCTTTCCCTTCGATCCCGCCCGCATCGACGCGGTGATCCTGAGCCATGCCCATATCGACCATTCGGGCCTTCTGCCCAAACTCGTCCGCCACGGCTTTGCCGGCCCGATCCATGCCACGCCCGCCACGGTCGACCTTGCCGGCGTCATGCTGCCCGACAGCGCCCATATCCAGGAGATGGAGGTCGAGCAGTACAACCGCCGCGCCCAGCGCCGCCACGCCGACGGCGTCGAGCCGATCTACGACGGCGCCGATGTCGCCGCCTGCATGAAACTTTTCCGTCCCGCGCCCTATGGCGACTGGTTCGCCGTCCTGCCCGGCCTCCGGGCGCGGTTCTGGAATGCCGGCCACCTGCTCGGCTCGGCCTCGGTCGAAATCGAATGCGCCACGCCCCAATCCGGCGCCGCCCCGCTGCGGCTCCTCTTCTCGGCCGATATCGGCCCGGATGCCAAGCTCATGCACCCTGACCCCGAAGGCCCCGCGGGCATCGACTACCTGATCTGCGAGGCGACCTATGGCGACCGCGACCGGATGGAGGCCACCGCCGAACGCCGCCGCAAGCTTCTCTGCGACGAGGTCCGCGCCGCCATGCGGCCCGTGGGTGCGCTCCTCATCCCCTCCTTCGCGGTCGAACGCGCGCAGGAACTGATCAGCGACCTCTGCCGCCTGATGGCCGAAGGCGCGCTGCCCGCGATCCCGATCCATGTCGACAGCCCGCTCGCCGCCCGCGCGACCGAGGTCTTTGCCAACCACCACGCCGAACTCGAAGAAGGCGACCGGCTCATCAGCGCGCTGCGCTCGCGCCATGTCCGCTTTACCGAGACGCGCGAACAAAGCATCGCGCTCGACAATATCCGGGACTTCCACATCGTCATCGCCGCCTCGGGCATGTGCGATGCCGGGCGCATCCGCCACCGCCTGCGCAACTGGATCTGGCGCGAAGAGGGGACGGTGCTCTTCACCGGCTACCAGGCGGCCGGCACGCTCGGCCGCATCCTGCAGGACGGTGCATCCTCGGTCCGCATCCAGGGCGAGGAATTCGCGGTCCGCGCCCGGATCCGCTCGCTCGACCTCTATTCCGGCCATGCCGACGGCCCCGAACTCGTCGCCTGGATCAGCGCGCGCCTGCCGCTCGCCCACGCGCTTTTCCTCGTCCATGGCGAGGAGCCGGCGATGGAGGGGCTGGCCGCCCGGCTGGCCGGCATCGTCACCGCCGACAACGTCCTGCGCCCCGCGCTCGACGCAGGCTTCAGGCTCACGGCCAACGGCTGCGTGCCGCTCTCCGATGCCGCACCGCCCCGCCTGCCGCCCGAACGGGTGGCGCGCCTCGACTGGCACAACGATGTCTCGCGGCTCCTGCTCGACATCAACGAGGCCCTGGCCGCGAGCCCCGACGAAAGGACCCGCGCCGTGCTGATCCGCCGCCTCCAGCGCGCGCTCGCCGACGCGGCAGACGAGCCCGAGCCCCCCCATTCCCATACCCACACCCGCCACCAGCGCGGCCGCTGAAGCCCGCCGCACAGCGCCCGGCGCCACCCAGAGGCGCGGCCCAAAGGGGGCGCGCCGCCCCATGCCGCCCCGCCTCTACCCTGCCCCGCCTGCCTCCCCGTGCACCCTCCACGGGGCCCCACTCCCCCCTTTCCCCATTCTTTACCCCCCGATTTCCCGGGGTGAGGCCCGCGTCAGCGGCAAGTGGCAGAGCCCCTACCCACAAGAGACTGTGCCGGAAAGCCCCCGCGCGCCCGCCGCGCAAGACCCCTTCCCTCCGGCCCCGATCAGGGCGACACTGCCCCGCCCGCCGCCCCAAGGAGCGCCATGACCCCTACCGCGCCAGAGCACCTGTCCCCCCACCCCCCGAGGGCCCGCACCAGATGACCCCCGCCGACCGCGCCCTCCTCTCGGCGATGTTTGACGCCGCCGTCGCCGCCGCCG
>JBEIDZ010000245.1:0-4961 GCA_040383215.1 Paracoccaceae bacterium
CGGTCTTGCCGCGGTGGGACCGATGGACGGTGCCGTGCGGCAGCAGGCGGGTTGACGCCGCATTCAGGGCGAAGCCGCATCCCGCGCCGGCATGCCTGCGGGTTGCCGATCGCATCGGGTGTGTCCTGCAGAGCGTCGAGGATTTACCGGACGCCGGACAGACCCCGCAATCATCCAATGCTATCAAAGGCATTGGCGGATGGGGTGGGATTCGAACCCACGGTGGGCTTGCACCCACGCCAGTTTTCAAGACTGGAGCCATCAACCGCTCGGCCACCCATCCCGCGGGCACCAGTTAGCATCGGGCCGGGGCCGACCTCAACCCGGCGCGCTCGTTTCCCGCGCCGCAACCGCCCACGCGCGAAAGCCGGCAGCATCGGCCCGCCGCAAGGAGGCAGTGCCACCGAGAAGGTAATAACCGCTCGTCTCCATCACGCTGACCTCGGAGAGCATGCGCAGCCGACCCGACTCGAGATCGTCACGGATCATCGCGCGGGGACAGAGCGCCACGCCCTGTCCGGCGAGAGCTGCGGCCCGCAGGAGGTTGAAATCCTGAAAGACCGGCCCCGCCCAGCGTCGCGGCATCGCAACCCCGGCGCGGGCAAACCACGTCCGCCAGCCAGTTTCGTCTGTATCATGGAGGAGGGGTAGCTGCCCGATCGTCGTTTCTGCGATACCCGCCGCGCCCAGAGCCGGGCTGCAGACCGGGACGCTTTTCCCGGGCAGGAACAGTTCAGCCGTCACACCCGGTTCCGGTGCAAACGGTCCCGCGGCCCAGACAAACGCAAGGTCGACGTCGGTGAAGTCGATCTCCTGCCCATGAAATGCATAGACGATACGGACTTCGACGTCGGGATGACCAGCACGGAACGCCGCGAGCCGCGGGATCAGCCAGCAGAGCGCAACGGACGGGATTGCCGCGATGACGAGTGCCTTGCCACCCGGTTCGCGGCGGAGCCGGGCGCAGGCTGCGGCCAATCCTTCGAGCGACAGCGCAGTCACGCGCGCCAAGTCCTCGCCTTCGGGCAGAAGCCGTGGGCGTGGTCCGGTCCGGTCGAAAAGCGGCCGGCCGATCCAATCCTCCAGGTGGCGCACCTGGTGGCTTACTGCGGACTGTGTGACGCATAGGGTCTGGGCCGCCGCCTTGAAGGAGCCTGACCGGACCACCGCGTCGAAGGCCCGCAGCGCATTCAACGGAACCTGCGACATCACCGTCTTTACATGAGTTTTTTTCATATGGGCATGAGAATCGGTCCTTTGACAAGAGGCAGCTTCGGCACCACGTTGCGCGGCGATCAAAGGCAGGTTGAGAGAGCAGGAATGCAGCGGGAACGGCTTCAGGATTATGTCGGCAACGGGACGCCTGTCGTCCCCACCTTTCCGGCGGCCGAGATGGAGCGGCGTCTGGCCGCGATCCGGGCCCGCATGGCCGAGGGGCAGATCGATGCCGCGTTGTTCACGAGCTATCACAACATCAACTACTACAGCGATTTCCTCTACTGCTATTTCGGCCGCCGCTATGCGTTGGTCGTCGATCAGGAAAAGATGACCTCGATCAGCGCCGGCATCGATGGCGGCCAACCCTGGCGGCGCACCTTTGGCGGGCGCAACATCACCTATACCGACTGGCAGAAAGACAACTGGTTCCATGCCGTCTGTCAGGTCATTCCCGGTGTGCGGCGGCTTGGGATCGAGTTCGACCACATCTCGCTCGACACGATGGCGCTCCTGAAGCACGAATTCCCGCAGGTCGAATTCGTCGACATCGCCACCACCGCGATGCGGCAGCGGATGATCAAGTCGGCCGCCGAGATCGCCCATATCGAGAAGATGACCCGCATCGCCGATATCGGTGGGGCCGCCTGCGCGGAGGCGGCGACGGTGGGCACGCCCGAACACGAGGTGGCGCTGCATTCCACCACCACGATGGTGCGCGAGATCGCGCGCATCTGGCCGCATGGCGAGCTGATGGACACCTGGACCTGGTTCCAGTCGGGGATCAACACCGACGGCGCCCATAATCCGGTCACCAGCCGAAGGATTGAGCAGGGTGACATCCTGTCGCTCAACTGCTTTCCGATGGTCGCGGGGTATTACGTTGCGCTCGAACGGACGATGTTCGCGGGCCAGCCGAGCGACGAGCACCTGCGGCTGTGGGAGTTCAACTGCCGCATCCATGACCGCGGCAAGGAGCTGCTGGTGCCCGGCAACCGGTGCTCGGACGTCGCGCGCGAGCTGAACGAGATGTATGCGGCAGAAAATCTGTTGCAATTCAGAAGCTTCGGCTATGGGCATTCGTTCGGCGTGCTTTGCCATTACTATGGCCGCGAGGCCGGACTTGAGCTGCGCGAGGATTGCGACACCGTGCTTGAACCGGGGATGGTCGTGTCGATGGAGCCGATGATCACGATCCCTGAATCCATGCCGGGCGCCGGCGGGTATCGGGAACACGACATTCTTGTGATTACCGAAACGGGCAACCGCAACATCACGGGCTTCCCCTATGGACCCGAGCACCTTATCCTGCCACGCAAACCCGGCGCCTCCGCCTGAAGGCGGCTGCAGGGCGGCATCCCGATCCGTTCGGGACCGTCCCGCATGGCAAAGGCGACCGGCAACGGGGAGACATGGATGGCCGAGAGAGCGATGACGAACGACGCGTTCGTCGAGTTCGACCGGGTTCAGAAAAGCTACGACGGCGTTTCGCTTGTCGTGAAGGACCTCAACCTGTCCATGCCGAAGGGCGAATTCCTGACGATGCTCGGACCTTCGGGGTCGGGCAAGACGACGTGCCTGATGATGCTTGCAGGATTCGAGACAGCGACGCATGGCGAGATCCGGCTGGACGGACGCAACATCAACAGCGTGCCCCCGCACAAGCGCGGCATCGGCATGGTATTCCAGAACTACGCGCTCTTTCCGCACATGAGCGTGGCCGAGAACCTCGCCTTCCCGCTCGAGGTGCGCAACGTCGGCAAGGCAGAGCGCGAGGAGAAGGTGGCGCGGGCGTTGGGCATGGTGCAGATGGGCGCCTTTGGCGGGCGCCGGCCCGCGCAGCTTTCTGGCGGCCAGCAGCAGCGGGTCGCGCTGGCCCGTGCGCTGGTCTTCAAGCCCGAGCTCGTGCTGATGGACGAACCGCTCGGCGCGCTCGACAAGCAACTGCGCGAACATATGCAGTTCGAGATTACGCGGCTGGCCCATGAGCTTGGCATCACCACGGTCTATGTCACCCATGACCAGACAGAGGCACTGACCATGTCGGACCGCGTCGCGGTCTTCAACGACGGATGCATCCAGCAGCTTGCCTCGCCGGCCGAGCTCTATGAGGCACCGGTGAACAGCTTTGTCGCGGGCTTCATCGGCGAGAACAACCGGCTGATGGGCACGGTGACGGAGATGCGGGGCGAGACCTGCGTCGTGCGTCTGGACAGTGGCGACGAGATCGACTCGCGGCCCGTCAATGTGGGCAAGGTCGGAGACCGAACGCAGGTCTCGATCCGGCCCGAGAGGGTGGAGACGAACAAGGCCCGCCTGCGGCCCGGCGCGCATATGCTCGAGGCCGAGGTGCTGGAGTTCATCTACATGGGCGATATCTTCCGCACCCGGCTGCGGGTCGCGGGTAGCGACGACTTCATCATCAAGACCCGCAACGCGCCCGACCAGATCCGCCACCAGCCCGGCACGAAGATCATGATCGGATGGTTGCCCGAAGACTGCCGCGCGCTGGATGCGCCGTAGGACGCCTGGAAGAAACGAAGACACCAAGAAAGGGAGTAAGAAGATGACGTTCAGAACCCTACTCGGCGCGACTGCGCTGGCCATGCTGCCGATCGGCGCCGGCCTCGCTTTTGCCGAGGACCTGCCCGCCTGCGAGAACTGCGCCGATGCGATGGTGCTCATGTCTTGGGGCGGTGCCTATCAGGCCAGCCAGGTCGCGGCCTATGCCGAGCCTTATTCGGCGCTGACCGGCGTCACGATCACCTGGGACGAAGGGTCCAACGAGGCCAATGCCAAGCTGCGCGCCGCGGCCGAAGCGGGCAACATGACCTATGACCTGATCGACGTCGAAGGGCCTGACAGCCAGCGCGCCTGCGACGAGGGTCTGGCCGTCGAGATCGACTTCGACGCGGCTCTGGCGCCCGGCGCGGACGGATCGACGGCGACCGAGGACTTCGGCACCTCGGGCTCGATCATCAACGACTGTTTCGTGCCGCAGATCGTGTTTTCGACCACGTTCGGCTATCGCACCGATGTGGCCGAGTGGAACGGCGCCGTGCCTGACGACCTGTGCGACGTCTTCGACCTCGCGACCTTCCCCGGCATGCGCGCGCTGGAAGGCCGCCCGAAGAAGAACCTCGAATGGGCTCTGCTCTGCGACGGCGTGGCCAAGGAAGACCTCTATGACGTGCTGTCTTCCGAAGGCGGGGTCGACCGTGCTCTGGCCAAGCTCGCCACGATCAAGGACAATGTGATCTGGTGGTCGGCCGGCGCCGAGACGCCGCAGCTGCTCGCCGATGGCGAAGTGGTGATCGGCTCGACTTACAACGGCCGCCTCTTCTCGGCGATCGTGGAGCAGAACCAGCCGATCGGCATGCTCTGGGACTGGCAGGTCTTCGACTATGACGGCTGGATCGTCCCCGAGGGGCTGGACGAGGCGCGGCTGAACCGCGTGATGCACTTCCTGCATTTCGCGACCGACACGCAGCGTTTGGCCGATCAGGCGAAGTACATCTCCTACGGCCCTGCGCGCGGCTCGTCCCAGCCGCTCGTCTCGACCCATGCGACGCTCGGGATCGAGATGGCCACGCACATGCCGACCAACCCGGCCAACCAGAAGAACTATCTCGTGAACAACATCGAATGGTGGGCCGACAACCAGGACGAGGTCGAGGCCATCTTCCAGAACTGGCTCGCCCAGTAACCACCAGTCGGGGGGGGGGGGGGACGGGGCCCCCCCCCCC
>JBEIDZ010000246.1:0-4956 GCA_040383215.1 Paracoccaceae bacterium
CACCATCGCGAACGCTCTGTGCAAAAGCCGTCAGAAATGGACCGCCACAACGTCCTGACAGATACAGTTGCTAGCTTTGCTTGGTGCCGCGTTTGTCCGTTTCGTCCACATAGTTGCCCCCCACGGTGCTTCGTCCCAGCAACCGAAGGCGCACCATAGGCAGACCGGGAACCTTATGTCAGATTTAGAACACTAGGTCGGGGGTGTAGGTCTGCTCATGCTACCCAGCCATCACGCTGGTTTCCCGAGATGAATCCCTATCGTGATTTGTGCAACGGAGCCCCTGCGGAGCGCGCCATCACCGCGCACAACCGCCTTGCCCGTTCAAATCCCATCGGATTGACATACGGTATACGGTATCCTTAACGTGAACGTCAGGGCAGCACGGGCTGCTTTCACAAGGGAGCGGATCATGGAAGAGTTTGGAATGGAGCGTGCAGCGTCAGGCTGGCCTATGCCAAGCAGACGCGGTTTCCTGATGGGTGCGACGGCTTTGGGGATGTCGACGGTCATGCCGCTACGCGCGCTTGCCCAGGATGGTGCGCCTTCGGGCGAGGTCGTCTTCGGCAACGCCGAACCGCCGACCGCCAACTACTGGGATCCGGCGGCAGGTTTCGGACTTGTCGACGAGCAGGTCGCATCGCTGGTGCACGATTCGCTTCTGGCCTTCGATCAGGAGGGCGCGATCGGGCCGGGCCTCGCGACGGCCTGGGAGGTCAAGAGCGACACGACCGTCGCCCTCACCCTGCGAGAGGGCGTCACCTTTCATGACGGCTCGCCCCTCACGGCCGAGGACGTCAAGGCCTCGATCGACCGCCTCGGCGCAGGCGGACTGGCGCAGGCCATGGTCGTCACGCCGGGGATATCGGTGACGATCCTGTCGCCGACCGAGATCGAGGTGGTCTCTCCCGTGGCCTTCGGGGTGATCCTGTCGTCTTTGGCCTTCATCAAAATCCTGCCCAAGGCGAATATCGACAATCCCGATGCCTTCAGTGCGGGTGCCTTGGGCACCGGGCCCTACCGCTTCGTCTCCTATGACGGCAGCGACGTCGTGCTCGAGGCGAATACCGCCTACTGGGGCGGTGCGCCCAAGATCGCCAAGGTGACCTTCCGCTACATCGAGGATGCGCAGGCGCGGATCAACGCGCTCCTTTCGGGGCAGGTGGATATCCTCACACGGGTCTCGTCCGAAGACCTGTCGCGGGTCGAGGGGAATGACGGGTTCTACGTCAACAGCCAGACCCCGCCTGCGCAGATCGTGGCAATCTACCAGCACAATGGCCCGCTCGGGGATCTCAAGCTGCGGCAGGCCGTTGCCCATGCCATCGACCGGGAGGGGATCGCCGCCTCGATCATGCGCGGGGCCAATCCGGTCGGCTTCTCGTCCCTTCCGACCTCCTCTTCGTTCTACGAACCGCTCGAGCCCAAGTTCGAATACGACCTCGACAAGGCCCGCGCGCTCCTGGCGGAATCGGCCTATCCCGACGGCGTCACGCTGCGCATGTCGACATCGACCCTCGTGCCCAACCAGATCGAGATCGACCAGATCATTGCCGCGTCGCTTCAGGCCATCGGCATCATGGTCGAGGTCGAGCGGCTCGAGGTCGGCGCGTTCCGAACCTCCTACAACACCTACGACATCAACCTGAACACGCTGGCGATCTTCAACTTCGATCCCGACTTCGTGCTCGGCTTCTACGTCGGCGACATCGGCAAGGCGGTGTTCCATTACTCGGACCCGGCTTACGAAGCGCTGCACGCCGCGCAACGCGCCGCGCCGGCGGAAACACGGCAGGCCGCCGTCACGGCAGCGGCACAGCACCTCTGGGAGAACCAGGTGACGCTCTATCTTTCGGACGAGACCTGGCACTTCATCGTCAACAAGCGCGTGGAAGGTTATGTCCGCGCACCGCTGATCGGCGAGAACCTGCTGGGCCAGGTGTCGGTTGTCTGAAAACCGACGGCGGGGGCCAGCCCCCGCCGTCTCCTTGCCCGGGAAACACCGTGAAGAGCTACGTCATCCGCCGGACGATCCAGGCCGTGATCATCGTGGTGGCAATCGCCATCACGGTGTTTGTGGTGCTGCGTCTTTCGGCGGGTGATCCGGCACGCATCCGCGCTCCGGTCTTTGCCAGCCCCGAGGTGATCGATCAGTACCGGCGCGACTTCGGAACGGATCGGCCGATCATCGAACAGCTCGGCACCTTTCTCGGCGGTGTGATGCGTGGCGACCTCGGCACCTCCTTCCGTTTTCAGGAACCAGTGACCGACCTCCTCTTCACCGCTCTGCCGCCGACGCTGATTCTGGCGGCCTGCGCGCTGGCCCTGTCGCTGGCGGTGACAATCATCCTCGGCAGTCTTGCCGCGCTGCGGCCACGATCGGTCTGGGCCGCGCTCGCGACGGTGATCGCGACGGTGGGCCAATCCGCGCCGGTGTTCTGGACCGGCGCGCTGATGGTCATCTTCTTTTCCGTCAATCTGGGCTGGCTCCCCTCGGGCGGGTTCACCGGGCCGGCAAGCCTGATCCTGCCGGCTGTTGCCGTGGCCCTGTCGATCCTTCCCACTCAACTGCGCGTGCTGCGCAGTTCGATGCGCGCGGTGCTGGCCGAGGAGTATATCCGCACCGCACATGCCTTCGGGCTGTCGCAGTCTCGGATCACCTATGTCTACGCGCTGCGCAACGCGCTGCTGCCGTTGCTCACCGTGATCGGGGTCGATGTGGGTTATCTTCTCGGCGGGGTGATCGTCGCCGAGGTCGTCTTCGCCTATCCCGGCATCGGGGAACTTGCGCTCATTGCGCTGAATTCACGCGACTATCCCCTGGTTCAGGGAATTACCATCGTCACCGCCACGATCTTTGTTATCGTCAACCTGCTGATCGATCTGGCCTATTCGAGGATCGATCCGCGCATCCGCATGGAGCGGTCATGAACATTCTCGCCATCGGGGCCCATCCCGACGACATCGAAATGCAATGTGCCGGCACGCTCGCACTCTATGCAGCGGCAGGGCACAAGGTCTTTATCGCCGTGGCCACGAACGGCAACGTCGGCTCACCGACGCTGTCCCGCGAGGAGATCGCAGCCGTCCGCCACGCCGAACAGGCGGCCAGTTGCGGGCTGATCGGCGCGCAGCTGATCTGGATGGATTTCGACGACGAATGGCTGATGAACGACCGTGCCACGCGGACCCGTTTCATCGACGCGATCCGCGAGGCGGACCCCGATGTCATGTTCATCCACGGACCGACTGATTACCATCCCGACCACCGGATCGCGGGACAGGTGGCCGAGGATGCGCGCATCCCGGCCTCGGTCCGACTGGTTGAAACCTCACTTCCCTACATCAAGAAGATCCCGCACCTCTTCTACATGGACAATCCCGCCGGCATTGGCTTTACCCCCGAAGTCTATGTCGACATCACGGCCACGTACGAAATGAAGCGTCGCATGCTTCTCTGTCATCAAAGCCAGGACACCTGGCTCAGGGCGATCTACGGCGACCACACGTCGATCACCGACATGATGACCGACAACGCAAAGGCGCGCGGACTGGCCGGGGGCTATGCCTATGCCGAAGGATTCTGCGAGGTGAAGACCTATCCCCGCACCGGCACCTACGCCCTCTTGCCGGGTTTCGGAGCCTGAGCGTGTCCGCCACAGACCCATCCGCGCGCGCTCCGGCCGATGGCAGGGCGTCCCTGCTTTGGCGGAATGATGTCGGGGGTGGGTTGGCAGCCGGCGCGGCAATCCTGCTTGCGGTCACCGCCGCCGTCCTGGCCGCACCGCTCATCTCGCCTGCCGATCCCAACCTGCCGGACCTGATGGCAGTCCGGCAACCGCCTTCGGCGGCGAACTGGCTTGGCACGGATGCGGTCGGGCGCGATCTTTTGTCGCGCATTCTCTGGGGCAGCCGGATTTCGCTTCTTGTGGCCGGCGCGGGAATGGTTTGGTCGCTGGTCCTCGGCACCGTCATTGGCATGCTGCGCGGCTTTGGACCGCAATGGCTGCGCCCGGTCGTCGATCGCATGATCGACATCCAGCTGGCCTTTCCTTATGTCCTTCTCGGCATCGCGATCACGAGTGTCGTGCGGCCCTCGGTGCCTGTGCTGATCCTGCTCATGGTGCTCGCCGGCTGGGCGGGCGCTGCACGGGTCGTGCGCGCGATCGCGCTGCAAGAGCGCGCCAGAGATTACGTCAGGGCGGCCGAGATCATCGGCGCGTCGCCTCTGCGCATCGCCGCCATCCACGTCTTTCCCAGCGTCTGGCCCAGCCTTCTGGTGCTGGCAGCCATGCAGATGGCCGCGATGATCGTCTTCGAGGCGACGCTGTCCTTTCTGGGCATGGGCGTGCAGCCCCCCACAGCAAGTTGGGGGGGCATCATGCTGGATGGCAAGAACTACATCACCTCTTCCTGGTGGATGACCCTCTTTCCGGGGCTGGCGATCATGCTGACCTCGCTCTCGCTCGTGCTCATCGGCGACGGGCTCGAGGCGCGGGCAGAACGCCTGCGTGCCCGCGAGGCCGCGCGATGACTGCCCCATTGCTCAGTGTCGACGAACTGTCGGTCAGCTTCCCGTCACGCCGGGGGCCGGTCCGCGCGGTCGACCGCGCGTCCTTTGTGCTGGGGCGGGGCGAAAGCCTTGTCATCGCTGGTGAATCGGGGTCGGGAAAGTCGCTTCTGTGTCAATCGCTGCTGGGCATCCAACCCCCGACGGCGACGGTGACGGGCCGGATCGCCTGGAAGGGGCGCGACCTCGCCGGGCTCGCGCCGGCCGATTTGCGCAAGCTGCGCGGAGGGGAGATTGCGATGATCTTCCAGGATCCGACGGCGGCGCTCAACCCGCTGCTGTCGGTCGAGCGCCAGATCGTGGACGTCATCCGCGCCCATCGTCGCTGCACCCGGGACGAGGCCCGCGCCCGCTGCATCGAGGTTCTTGGACTTGCCGGGCTGCCA
>JBEIDZ010000247.1:0-4940 GCA_040383215.1 Paracoccaceae bacterium
CCCAGCGGTCGGTCACCTGGCGCCTGACCTCCCAGTCCTGCGCGTCGAACCATGCGCGATAGGCGGCCATCGGCAGCACCTCGCCCCCCTCTCGCCCCGCGCGGTCGGTCAGCCAGTTCGTCGGCCCCGCCATCAGCCGCGCCATCAGGCCCGCACCATCGGCCGGAGCCCCCTCCACTGCATAGCCCGCCTCTGCCATCAGCCCCAGCACATGCGCCGTGGCCGCCGGCGTATCCAGCCCCACGCCATTGGCCAGCCGCCCGTCGCGGTTGGGGTAATTGGCCAGCACCAGCGCAACCTTCCGCGCCGCCGCGGGCGTGCAGCGCAGCCGCGTCCAGCGCGCGGCAAGCTCGGCCACAAAGGCCACCCGGTCGCCGCGCGCCTGATAGGCAGTGATCGGGCACTCTGTCGCCGCATCAAAGAACGCCTCACCCTTGAAGCTGACCGCGCGGGACAGAATCCGCCCGTCCACCTCGGGCAGCGCCACGTTCATGGCGATGTCGGTCGCCGACAGCCCGCGCGTCCCCTCGGCCCAGGCGGCCTCGGTCCCGCCCGAGAGCACGACCTGAATGACCGGCGCATCATTGACCGTAAGCGGGTTATCCACCCCCCCGCCACCATCGGGCGAGGCCACGGCAAACGCGGTGCAGTTCAGGATCGCCGCGGGCGGCGCTGCCGCGAACAACCCGGCCAGAGTGGCCTGCGAAACCGGGTCCTTCAGCGAGGCGACAAAGACCGGCAGCGGGTTCTGCCCCCGCCGCAGCAGCGCCTTGACCAACTGGTTGACCGGCGCAAGCCCCGCCCCCTGCAACAGCGCGCGGTAAAAGACCACCGGCACCACCGGCGCGCCCTCGACCCACGCCGGGCGCAGCCCGGCCAGATCGCTCACCCCCGTCCCCGGCCAATAGACCCCGGCGCGGAGCAGAGGCCGCGCCCCCGGCGGCCGCTCGGTGCCCGCGATCATCGCCTTGGCATGGGCCAGAAACCCCGCCGCATTGGCCGCCCCGCCTTCGACCAGAAAGGCCCAGAGCGCGGCATAATCGCCGTCCCCCACGGTCGACAGCGCGCGCAATTCGGCGTCCGGCCGGTCATCGCCGGGCAGCGCGACAAAGGGGACCCCCGCCGCATGCAGCCGCGCCGAATACTGCGCCAGGCCATAACGCCAGTACCCCGCCCCGCCCAGGATGCGCGCCACGACCAGCCGCGACCGCGTCGCGCAACGCTCCAGATGCAGATCGACCGACAAGGGATGCGCCAGATGCGCAAGCGAGGCCAGCCGCAGCCCCGGCGGGTCCGCCATCGCCGCCCGCGCCTCGGCCAGCGCCGCAAGCTCGGTATCGGCGGCCGACAGCACGACAAGGTCCGCGGGCGTCTGCGCACGGTCGACCGGCGCAGCCCCGCCCTCCACGGCCCCCGGGGTCGCCGCGAGCAGATGCATCAGCCCAACCGCTTTTCCATGAAAACCGAATGCGGCCCCTCGGCATAATCCCCGAAAGGCCCGCAAACGCTGAACCCGTGCCGGCGATAGAGCCGGTGCGCGGGGTAAAGGTCGTCCCCCGTCTCAAGCTTCAGCGCCGCAAGCCCCAGGCCCCGCGCCTCGGCCTCAAGCCGCGCCATCAGCGCCGCCCCCGCCCCCGCGCCCCGCACATCGGGGTCGACAAACATCGACTTGACCTCGCCATACTCTCCCATCACCGCCAGCGCGGCACAGCCGCAGGCCCGGCCTGCGTCCTCGGCGACGAAAAAGCGGATGTGGGGCGCGCAGAGCGCCTCGATCGACAGGTAATGGTTGTGCTCGGTCGGATAGAGCGAGGCGAGATAGGCCTGGCTTGCCCGCAGAAGTGCCGTCCCTTCCGGCGAATCCGGCCGCCCCGCCCTGACCGTCATGCTCATGCGCTCAGCGCCGCCGTGATCGCGTCACGGTCAAGCCCCTTCTCCCCGATCACCACCAGCCGCGTCTCGCGCCCCTCGGCCGGCCGGTCGAAGTAATGGTCGACCCGCGGTCCCACCGCCTGCAGCGTCAGCCGCATCGGCCGCCCCGCCACCGCGGCAAAGCCCTTGAGCCGCAGGATGTCATGGGCGCGGATGACCCCGGCCACCTGCGCGACAAAGGCGGCCGGATCGCCGATCTCGCCCCGCGTCACCACGAAGCTCTCGAACTCGTCATGGCCGTGGTCGTGATGGTGGTCATGGTCGTCGTCGTCATCGTCGTCGTCGTCGTCGTCATCGTCATGGTCGTGCCGGTGATGCACCTCGCCGCGCGCGGCCATGTCGCCCTCCGCCCCCGCGCCCAGGCCCAGAAGCACCTCGACCGGCAGCGCCCCCATCGCGGTGCGCAGCACCCGCACCCCCGCCCGCGCCCCGGCCCCGATCCGCGCCGCCAGCGCCTCGGCCTCGGCCGTCTCCAGCAGGTCGGTCTTGTTCACCACGATCATGTCGGCACAGGCGATCTGGTCCTCGAACAGCTCGGCAATCGGCGTCTCGTGATCCAGCCCCGCATCGCCCGCCCGCTGCGCGGCGAGCGCCGCCTCGTCATGCGCGAACCGCCCCTCGGCCAGCGCCTTGCCGTCGACCACCGTCACCACGCCATCCACCGTGACGCGCGTCGAAATCCCCGGCCAGCCGAAGGCCCGCACCAGAGGCTGCGGCAGCGCGAGCCCCGATGTCTCGATCACGATATGATCGGGCGGATCGTCGCGCCCCAACAGCCGCTCCATCGTCGGGATGAAGTCATCGGCCACCGTGCAGCAGATGCAGCCGTTCGACAGCTCGACGATATCCTCGTCCCGGCAGGTCTCGATCCCGCAGGACCGCAGGATTTCTCCATCCACCCCCAGATCGCCGAATTCGTTGATGATCAGCGCGATCCGCCGCCCGCCCGCCTGCATCAGCATATGGCGGATCAGAGTCGTCTTGCCCGCGCCCAGAAACCCCGTGACCACGGTCGCAGGTATCTTCGCAGCCATGCCTCATCCCTCACGACCATGATGGACGGCCCCCGCGGCGGGGGCCGCCGGCCAGACGCCCTCAGCCCGGATCAGGCCCCGGCGTAGACCCGTTCCGACAAAAGCGCCGCCGCCCCGCGCCCGCGCAGCGCCTTCGCGCCGGCCAGCACGGCCAGATCGACCAGCGGCTCGACGATCACGACAAGCATGTAGGCCGCCCCGAAGGCCCCGACCGAGGCCAGGCTCGCCGCCGACACGCCCTGCCCCCAGAAGGCCCAGAACGCGACCCAGGCCACCACCCCGCCCTGAAACGCGAACGAGAGCCTGAGCACCTGCCCATAGGCCAGATCGGCATAGGCCGTCCCCGGCGCCACGATCCGCCGTGCCAGCGCCGCGACCAGGAACAGCGGCACCAGAAGCGTCGTCACGTTCATCCCGTATTGCGGCAGGTCGATGGGCGCAAAGAACACCCCCTGAAGAAGCAGCCCGAGTGCCAGCCCGACCGCCGCCGGCGCCGCGCCGAACAGCAGGAAAAGCGTGGAACCGAGGATCAGATGCACCTCTGACACGCCGACCGGCTGATGCGGCAGCACCTGGAAGAAGACGAATGTCGCCGCCGTCGCCATCGCGCTGCGCGCCGCCAGCGCCGGCACCCCATGCGCCACGGCCGCCTCGGCGGCCAGCTTGAGCGTCCAGAGTCCCGCTCCCGCCGCGGTAACCATCCCGAGAATCATCTTGGCACCGTTCACGATGCCGGGTTCGATATGCATGTCCGTTCTCCTGTCCGTCCACCCGACGGCGGGTTGCCATTCATGCACGGCAGGTCTCCTGGCTTGCGGGTCACTGCGCATCGCCGGCCTTCCCGGAGCAGGCTCCAGTGGCGTATCGGCGGGCGCTCTCCGCTCACAGTCGCGGGGGCGGCTGCGGCTTGGAACCTCCCGACAGGATCGGCCCCGACCGCATTCCCTTTTGATCCCCTGACGCTTTGCGCCGCTCGGGGAACCATGCCCCCGTATCTGATCCCTGACACCCCGGGCCGTCAAGCCGGAAAGCACCCTTCCGGCTCTCGTCCAAGGTCCCCGGCCCCCCCGCGCTGGCCACGACCCCGTCCTCCCACCCCCCATGCAGGGGTGCGACCGGCGGCTAATTCACCGTCACGCCCAGCACCTCTTCGATCAGGCGGACCGGACAGCGCCAATTCGTCATCACTTGCGCGGCCTGCCCGATCTCCATGCGGCGAAAGTCTTCCCCCGATACGACATTCTGTTCGAACCGGGTCAACCCGATGGCATTCGGTTCCGGCAGTTCCCACAGCATATAGCCGCAGACCCAGACATCCCGAAATCCGCCCCGACCCGAGAAATCGACCGCAGCCAGTAAGCCACCGTCCTGATAATAGGTCAGGCCATGCGCGGCATATCTCCGTGTCGGCCCCGCGATGTCGATGACCTGCTCCCGGCTCCTCTGCCAATCGGAGAAGGACATCATCCGCGCCAGCCCGTCAGACAGAAAGGAATATTCTGCTGCAAAGTCCTCGTTCACGAGTTGATCAAGGAAGGCCTCGCTCACGGTCACGACCAGTTGCGTGGTCTCGTCCCCGGGCCGGACCTGTGCCAGGACAGCCGTCGACGTGGCAAAGACCCCGGCCATGATGCAGAACCATCGTGTCACACCTCGCCTCCCACGACCACCGCTTTTTCGCGCAGTGGTGTTCCCGATCCAGCCACCCGCATGGCGAAGTGTTGATGCATCATACCAGCCCTCCGGCAACCGCCCCGATCAGAGGACAAAGTCCTCTGCTGTCAGATCGTGCAGCCCCTTCAGCCGAATCGCCATTTCTGCAGCCGTATCCCGGTCATTGTCGAGGTAAACCATCGTGTAGTCATTCTTCGTTCCGGCCTTGTCGAATTTCTGATACCGGACCTCGCCGCTGGTCGCGCTCGAAAACCCGACGGTGCCGTTCCACACGAAACTGTCATTCGCATCGGTCTTGGC
>JBEIDZ010000248.1:0-4860 GCA_040383215.1 Paracoccaceae bacterium
CTTGGGGTCATGGGTCAGTGTCACCACGGCGGTCCGGGCGTCGGGCGCCTCGGCGGCCAGCGCCTCGTCGGGCCAGGCGTCGATCAGCCGCACGCCGGGAAAGCGGCCCGCAGCAGCGAAAGCCGCCCGCGGATCGATGATCGCGACGTCATAACCCGCGAGCGCGGCCATCCGCACCAGCGATTGAGCGATATGCACAGCTCCCACGATCAGCATCCTGAGCGGGGGGTTGTGAACAGCGACAAAGGTCTGGCCGTCCGCCTCGACGCCCGACCTGTCGGAGCGGAACCTGTCGGCGAATTCCGCTGCTGTCGCAAGGTGGCGCGACGGTCCGGCAAGATTGGCGACAAGCGCCACCGGCCGTCGAGCCGCGCGGGCTGCGACAAGATCGGCGAGCAGAGTCTCGGGCAGGCTGCCGCCCACCGTATCCACCAGCACCCTGATGCGACCCCCGCAGGCCAGACCCACGGCAAAGGCTTCCTCGTCGCTCACCCCGAAGTCGAGGAGCCGTGGCCGGCCGTCGGCCAGCGCCTCGATGGCCTCGGTCACGACAGCGCCTTCGACGCAGCCACCCGAGACCGACCCTTCCATCGCCCCGTTCCGGTCGATCAGCAAAAGGCTCCCTGCCTGCCGCGGGGCAGAGCCCCAGGTCTCGACGACCGTGGCGATCGCTGCGCTGCGCCCCGCCCGATGCCAGGCGAGTGCCGTTTCCGGTATGTCCTCTGCCCCTGTCTTCATGTCCCGAGGTTCCCTGTCCGGGACCGGTCACGACCGGCTTTGCCGGGACAAGCATAGATTAACAGAGCTGCCGCGGAAAGCGCCCTGAGGCAAGGTCTATGAGGGGTCCGGGAGCCCTTGCGGGCCCCCCCGCCTCTCCCCCGTCGCTACTCAGCGCAACAGCGCCATCATCCGCGCCTTCTCGCCCCCATCCCCCGGATCGGCGACTGCCGCTGCAAGACCCTCCAGCGCGGCGATGTTGTGGCCAGCGCGAAGACTCGTCACATGCGGCAGCATCGCCGCGATGCCCTGTGCCCGCGGCGCGAAGCCATCCCAGCGCAGCAGCGGATTGAGCCAGATCACCGATCGCGCCGACAGCCGAAGCCGCTCCATCGCCGGTCCGAGCACGCTTGCAGGATCGCGGTCGAGTCCGTCCGTGATCAGGATGACGACCGCCCCCTGGCCCATGACGCGCCGTGACCAGTCCCGGTTGAAGGCCGCGATGCAGGACCCGATACGCGTGCCTCCGGCCCAATCCTGCGCCTCGGCGCCCGCGGCGGCCAGCGCCGCATCCACGTCACGCTGGGTCAGATGACGCGTGATATTGGTCAGCCGTGTGCCGAAGGTGAAGGCATGCACCAGCGCCCAGCCCTGACCCTTCCGGTTGGCCACCGCATGCAGGAATTGCAGCACCGCCCGGGAATACGGGCTCATCGACCCGGAGATGTCGCACAGCACCACAAGATTCGGCCAGCGCTCTCCTGGCGACCGCGTCTCGATCTTCCGCACCTCCCCGGCTCTGCGCGCTGCATCTCGCAGCGTTCCACGCCAGTCGGGCAGCCGCCCGGCGCGCGCCACCTTGCGCCGCGAGGAGAGCGGCCGCACCGGCAAGGCAAGGCGAGAGATGATCCGTCTGGCCTCCGCCATCTCTGCCGCCGACATCAGTTCGAAGTCGAGCCGCTTCAGCCGCTCCGCGGCCGAGGCCGTGCCGCGCGCGTCGATCTCTATCACTGTCCCTTCGTCAGGCATGTCGCGTGGCACAGCGCGGTCCGCGCCGGCCAGCAGCCCCTCGGCCGCGCGCCGTTCGCCCGCCCCGGCGCGGCGTTCCTCCTGCACGCCCCGCACCATCGGCGCGATCAGGCCCATCATCTGGTCAAGAAACCGCGGGTCGCGCCAGTAGAGCCGGAAGGCCTGGTCGAAGACCACGCGATGCTCGGGCCGGCTGATCAGGCAGGCCCGCAGGGCCGCGCGGAAATCGGTCCGGTCGGTGAAGCCTGCCACCGCGACGGCCTGCACGGCTGTCAGAGCGCGGTCGGTGCCGATGGGCAGCCCGGCCGCGCGAAGCGCGCGCGCGAAATGCACGATGTTTTCGGCCAGCCGCCCAGTCGCGGCAGCCCGTGAATCTGGGCCCATGGAGATCAGTAATCGTACTCCGTGAAGATCAGCACCGCCGGGTTCCGTCGCGACCCGTCATAACTCCCGATCCAGATGTCGTAGAGCCCCTCCATCGGATTGAGGATGGTGATCGCAGGAAAGGTCCCGCGATAGGCGTCGTCGTAGTACCAGCTCCGATCTGGTCCGTTGATCAGCAGGATGGCGTCCGCCATTGATTCGACAGCGATCGTCAGCTGCGAGGAAGTGCCGCTCCAGTAGAGGTCGAAGTCCGGACGCGTCGTGACGAACCCTGTCGCATCGTTGAAGCCGCAGTTTTCGAGCAGATGCGTGCCGCCCGCCGTGACGTTGAGGGCGTAGGGATCAGGCTCGAAACCCGCCGCGAGTTCGATGGCGCCGAAATGTGGCTCTGCCTGCCAGTCGGGACAGGCAGATGCGAATGTACCTGCCGTGATGGCTGCCGCCAGAACCCAAGAGCCACAGACAATCCCAACGAATTTCCCTTCCATCATATGCCTCCAAAAATATCGGTTACCCAGAGGGGTCCTGACAAAACCTTCCTTTCGCCAGCCATCAAGTCAACAGGATTTCCCGTCAGCAAGTGGCCGGGGCTGCAGTCCGGTCGCAGGCAGGATGAATGGCGGTTCGTGCCCGTCTTTGCCGAATAGACCGGCCGTCTTCACTGCAAGGCTGGGCCATGTCGTCGGGATCGCCCACAGAGTTATACAATTTGCCTCCGGGACGCGGTCAGGGCATGAAGGGGAGGGGAGTGCCGCGGTCGTCCGCGCCGGAGTATGGCAGAGGCCCGGTAGCAGCGTGCAGGCGGTCCGCACTGTGGAGTTGCCGGCATGTCTTGGTCTGGCGATGCCTGTGACCGGTGGATTTGGCAGGAAGGGGGCTGGCCGTGAATGAAATCGCCGCATTTGGGCCGGAGCGGTCCGGATTGCCCGCAGAGCCTGCGACCGCGGACCCGATGCCGCATTCGATCGAGGCCGAGCAGCAGCTTCTTGGCGCGATCCTGACCAATAACGACGTCTTCGACCGCATTTCGGCAATAGTCCGGAAGGAGCATTTCTACGATCCGGTCCATGCCCGCATCTTCGAGGTCGCGAGTGCCCGGATCGCCCGGAATGCTCTCGCTTCTCCGGTAACGCTCAAGGCCTTCATGGAGGAAGACGAAGGCCTGCGCGAATTGGGTGGAGCGGCCTACCTCGTCCGTCTTGCTGGGGCCGCTGTTTCGGCTTTCGCCGCACGTGACTATGCCCAGATTGTCCGTGACCTCGCGCTCAGGCGTGAACTGATCCGCCTGGGCAGCGAGATATCCGCCCGTGCCGCAAGGGTCGATATCGCCAGCGAGCCTGCCGACCAGATCGTCGAGGCCGAACAGAGCCTGTATCGCCTCGCTGAACAGGGCAGACCTGATACCGGCTTCCAAAGCTTCCTGCGGGCTGTCACCGACGCAGTCATCATCGCCAATGCCGCCTATCAGCGCGACGGCATGCTTTCGGGTCTCTCGACAGGCCTTGTCGATCTCGACCGCAAGCTTGGCGGCCTGCACCGCTCGGACCTTCTGATCATTGCGGGCCGTCCTTCGATGGGGAAGACATCGCTGGCCACCAATATCGCCTTCAACATCGCCCGCGCCTACCGCAAGGGCCGCTTGCCCGACGGAAGCGAAGGTGCTGTCAACGGCGGGGTGGTCGGTTTCTTCTCGCTCGAGATGAGTGCCGAGCAGCTGGCCGCGCGCATCCTCTCCGAGGCCTCCGAGGTGCCTTCGGAGCAAATCCGCCGCGGCGACATGACCGAGGCCGAATTCCGTCGTTTTGTCGATGCTGCCAAAGCGCTGGAATCCTGCCCCCTCTACATCGACGACACAGCCGCACTGCCGATCAGCCAGCTTGCTGCGCGTGCCCGCCGGCTGAAGCGGACGCAGGGTCTTGACGCTCTCTTTGTGGACTACCTCCAGCTTGTCCGCCCGGCAACGGCCCGTGACAGCCGCGTCAATGAGGTTTCCGAGATCACGCAGGGTCTGAAGGCGATTGCCAAGGAACTCGACATACCTGTCGTCGCCCTTTCACAGCTTTCGCGACAGGTCGAATCGCGCGATGACAAGCGCCCCCAGCTGTCTGATCTGCGGGAATCAGGCTCGATCGAGCAGGATGCCGATGTAGTGATGTTTGTCTATCGGGAGGAATACTACCGCGAACGCGAGAAGCCCGGCGACCATGAACTTGAAAAGATGGCGCAATGGCAGGCGGACATGGAAAAGATTCATGGCAGGGCGGAAATCATCATCGGCAAGCAGCGGCATGGACCGATCGGGACCGTCGAACTCAGCTTTGACGGTCGGTTTACCCGTTTCGGCAACCTCGCCAAGCCTTGGCAGAATGATGCCGGCTTCGGCCCGGGGTCGTGAGGTCTGGGCAGGCGCAGAGCCATCCGGCGCGTCATCGCGTCGGGACGACGTCTTGCGTCACGTCGCGGCGGGGTGGCGTGTGCAGAAGACTGACCGGAGGGCGGTCTGCATGGGGGCACTTTCGCATCGCCGCGCCGGAGTGACACCTTGCATTCTCCTGTGGTCTTTGTGGGGCGTCTTTCCGGCTCACTCACTTCAGGCGGCCGAAGGCTCCCTCTGTCCTGCTGCCGCGGATCTTGCGGATGGTGTCGAGGTCACCTTCGCCAACGGTGACATGACGGTCATGCGCGACCTTGGCGCGGGGATGGTCGAGGTCGAGGAAACCTACAGCTGGC
>JBEIDZ010000249.1:0-4852 GCA_040383215.1 Paracoccaceae bacterium
CCGCCGCGTCGGCCAGGCGAAAGACGGCGGCGTAATGGGTGATGTCGCGGCTGGACTGGAACCCGCCGGGCATGACGAAGGCGGGCTGGTGGCCGTTCAGCCAGGCAAGGAAGGCGATCCCCGCCTTGTAGAACCGCGTGGGGGCGCGGAAGATTTCGCGGCTGAGCGGCACAGTCGGGGCAAGCAGGCGGTGATAGGTCGCCATGTCGCCCGCGGCCAGCGCCTGAAGCGCCTGGGAGGCGGCGGGGGCGATGGCGGCGAAGATGCCAAGGAGCGCGTCGGAATGATGCCGCCCGTCGCCCGCGATCAGGTCGGCATAGTTGAAGTCGTCGCCGGTATAGAGCCGGACCCCGGCAGGCAGGCGGGCGCGGAACGCCTCTTCATGGGCGCGGTCGAGCAGGCTGATCTTGATCCCGTCCACCGCACCCGGGTTTTCGGCGATGAGCGCGAGCACGAAGTCCGTCGCCGCGGCGACATCGGCGCTGCCCCAGTAGCCCCGCAGCGCGGGGTCGAACGCCTCGCCCAGCCAGTGCAGGATCACGGGCTCGGCCGCCTGGTCGATGAGACGGCGATAGACGTAGGCGTAATCGTCCGGCGCAGCCCCGATGGCGGTGAAGGCGCGGCTCGCCATCAGGATCAGCTGCGCGCCGGTCGCCTCGATCGCCTCGGCCTGCATCACATAGGCGGCCAGGATCGCGTCGCGGTCAGACAGAGGTCCGGTGGCGCCGTCGGTGCCGCAGCCGGCGGCGATGCGGGGGCGCAGCGGATGGGCACGAGCGGCGCGGGTGCTGCGCCCGATCAGTTCGCGCGCGGTCGGCCAGTCCAGCCCCATGCCGCGCTGGGCGGTATCCATCGCCTCGGCCAGGTGCAGGCCCTGATCCCAGAGCCAGTGCCGGAAGGCGAGCGTCGCGTCCCAGTCGATCGCGGGGCTTCCGTCCCAGGGGTCGCGTTGGGCCAGCGCATCGGTGACGACATGGGCCGCGGCAAAGGCGGTGCGGGTGAATGGCGTCACCGGCGCCCGCACGGCCAGCGGGGTGCCGCCGATCGCATAGGGTTCAAGGCGGCCGTCCGGAGTGGGCAGGGTCAGCATGGCGGTCACTCGCAGGGCAGGTCGAAGACGAGGATGCCGTCGACCCCGCCCGCCGAAGCGGCGACAAGGGCCGCGGCCGCGCGGCGATGGTCGGGATGGGCCTGATAGGCGGCCAGCGCCTCCCATCCGGCGAAATCCATGGTGAAGCCGTGCAGATAGCCGCGCTCGATCTGTTCGGGGCTTTCGCTGCGCCCGCCGTGGAAGGAGAGGATGCCCGGCAGGCGGTCGCGGATCGCGCCAAGCTCGGCCAGGATGGCGGCGATCTCGGATTCGGGCACGCCGGGCCGGGCCCGGAACAGGACGATATGGCGGATCATGGGCGCAGTCCCCTGTCCTCGCGGATCATGTGGGCCGCCTTTTCGGCGATCATGATCGTGGCGGCATTGGTGTTTGAGGATACGACGGCCGGCATGACCGAGGCATCGACGACGCGCAACCCCTCGATCCCGTTCAGCCGCAGGCGGGGGTCGGTCACCGCCTGCGGGTCGGACCCCATGCGGCAGGTGCCGGCGGGGTGGTGGTCGGTCTTGGCATGGCGGCAGGCATAGGCAAAGTAGTCCGCCTCGGTCCGCACATCGGGGCCGGGCAGGCGTTCGGCCAGGACAAAGGGTTTCAGCGCCGGCTGGCGCATCATCTCCTGCGCGAGCTTCAGGCCGCGGATCGACATCTCGCGGTCATGCGGGTCTTCCCAGTAATTCGGGTCGATCAGCGGCGGGGCGAGCGGATCGGCCGAGGCGAGCCGCACCGTCCCGCGCGAGCGCGGGCGCAGATAGGCGGAATTGAGCGTGACGCCGCCCGAGGGCATGGCGGCCACGCCCGCCTCGATCCCGGAACCAAGGCCGAGGTGGAACTGGATATCGGGCGACCGGGCGGCCGGGTCGGCATACCAGAACCCCCCCGTCTCGAAGAGCGAGGAGGCGACGGGACCCTTGCGCGTGAGCAGATACTGCACCCCCGCGACGGCCGACCAGAGCGGCTGGGCATAGCGGTCATAGGTATGCGGCCCGGTGCATTCGGCGATGACGAAAAGGTCGATATGGTCCTGCAGGTTCGCCCCGATCCCCGGCTGGTCAAGCACAACGGGAATGCCGAGCGCGCGCAGCGCATCCGCCGGACCGAGGCCCGAGAGTTGCAAAAGCCGCGGGCTGCCGATGGCGCCGGAGGAGAGGATGACCTCGGCCGTGGCGGTCAGGCGGGTGCCGTCAAGCAGTGTGACCCCGGTCGCCCGGTGGTGTGCGATGTCAATGCGGGCGACCTGCGCATCGGTGCGCACCATCAGGTTCGGCCGGCCCATGGCGGGGCGCAGATAGGCGACGGCGGTCGAGGAGCGGCGGACATGGCGCTGGGTCAGCTGGTAATACCCCACGCCCTCCTGCCGTTCGCCGGTCATGTCGGGGTTGAAGGGGATGCCAAGTTCGCCCGCCGCGCGGAACCAGGCCTCGCAGATCGGCAGCGGGGCTGCGGGTTTCGACACGCCGAGCGGGCCGCCCTTGCCGTGCCAGCGGTTGTCGAAGCTGTCGTTGTCCTCGGCCTTGCGGAACCAGGGCAGCACATCCTCGTAGGACCAGCCGGTGCAGCCCGCCTGGCGCCATTCGTCATAGTCGAGCGGATGGCCGCGGGTATAGATCTGGGCGTTGATCGTCGATCCGCCGCCCAGCACGCGGGCCTGGGTAAAGCGGATCGTCATCCCGTTCATGTGGCGCTGCGGCACGGTCTGCCAGCCCCAGCTGCCGATGCCCTTGGTCATCTTCGCGAAACCCGCGGGCAGGTGATAGAGCGGATGGCTGTCGCGCGGCCCGGCCTCGAGCAGGAGCACGCGGGCGTCGGGGTCTTCGGACAGGCGCGCGGCCAGCACCGCCCCTGCCGAGCCGCCGCCGATGATGATGAAGTCGTAACTGTCGGACATGGATCAGAGCCTTGCGATGGAGAGGCCACCGTCGAGCGCGATCACGCTGCCGGTGGCAAAGGCCATGGCGCCGGTGACAAGCGGGACAACGGCCCGGCCGATATCGTCGGGCGTGCCCCAGCGGCGGGCGGGGACCAGCCCATCGGCGATGCGGCTGTCATAGGCGGCGGCGACCGGGGCGGTCATCGGGGTCGCGATGATCCCGGGGCGGATGTCGAAGACGCCGATCCCCTGCGGCGCAAGGCGCAGCGCCAGAAGCTGCGCGGTCATCGCGGTCGCGGCCTTGGAGATGCAGTATTCCCCCCGCTCGGGCGAGGCCACGGCGGCCGAGACGGAGGTGACGAAGACGAGGCTTCGGTAATGCGCGCCCGGGCGGGCGACCATCCGCCGCGCGCAGGCCTGGGCAAGGAAGAAGGTCCCGCGGGTGTTGACCGCAAGCACGGCATCAAAGCTTTCGGGCGCAAGGTCGAGCAGGTCGCCGCGGATGCGCGCCGGGATGCCGGCGTTCGAGATCAGCGTATCGACCGGGCCAAGCGCCGCCTCCACCGCGTCAAGGAGCGCGGGCGCGCGGGCAATGTCGGCGATGTCGTGGGAAAGATAGAGCGTCCCGGGCGGCAGCGCGGCCAGCGCGCCTTGCACGGCGGGGTCGTCCCGGCCGGGCAGCGCGGCCAGTGCCAGGCGAAAGCCCGCCTGCCCGAGCGCCGTGGCAATGCCGAGGCCGATCCCCTGCTGGCCGCCGGTGATCAGCGCGACGGGGCCGGTCATGCGAAATGCCGCGCGCGGATATGCCCCGCGGCGCGCAGGGCGAGTGCTGCAACCGTCAGCGCCGGGTTCACCGCGGCCGAGGTCGGCAGCACGCTTGCATCGACAAGATAGAGGTTGTCGTGGTCATGGGCGCGCAGGTCGGCGGTCACGACCGAGGCGGCGGGATCATGCCCCATCCGCGCCGTGCCGCACTGATGCGACGGCGTGCGCCGGTCGAAGGCGCGCGACAGCACGACCGGATAGCCCGCGCGGCGCAGCACCTGCTTCATCCGGGCGACCAGCGCCTCGTGCGCCTTCCAGTTCGACCGCTTCCAGTCGAGCACGATGCGGTCGCCCTTGAGCGTCACGCGGCTTTCGGGGTTGGGCAGATCCTCGGACATCGCCAGCAGATCGACCGACCGGCCCGCGATCCAGGCGGCGAGCAGGCGCGGGATCGGCGTGTCGGAGGCGAGGATCGGGCCGGAAATCTTGCCCAGAAGCTGGATATTGCCCAAGGGCGTGCCGCCTTCGCCCCCGGTGAGGTAGAAGTCGTTCACCATCAGCGTCTTCTGGTAGATGCCGTCATTGCGCCGGAAGGGGTGCAGCGCGAGCACGGCCGAGAGGTTGTGGTTCATGAAATTGCGCCCGACCTGGTCCGACCGGTTGGCCAGCCCCGCAGGATACCGGTCCGAGGCGGAGGCGAGCAGCAGCACCGCCGACATGACCGCCCCGGCCGAGAGCACCACGACGGGGGCCGACAGCGTCTCGCCGTTCGTCAGCACGACCCCGGTGATCCGCCCGTCAGCGCCGGTCTCAAGCCGGGCGACGCGGGCGCCGGTGCGCAGGGTCACGTTGGGGTGCTGGAGCGCATGGGCAAGCCCAACCGTCTCGGCGTCCATCTTGCCGCCGCAGGTATCGGGAAAAGCGTCCCAGGGCGTTGCCCCATGCGCCAGCCAGCGGTCGATATCGACGCCACGCGGCAGCGAGGCCGGATGCAGGCCCGCACGCAGGAGCCTTTGGCGCAGGTCGGCGAGGGCAGGTTCGTCCGGGACGGGGGGAAAGGCATAGCGGCCGGAATGGGGCGGTTCGGTCGGGTCCTCACCGATCTGGCC
>JBEIDZ010000250.1:0-4848 GCA_040383215.1 Paracoccaceae bacterium
CCCACCTTTCCCCCCGGGCGCTGCCCGGCATGGCCGAGCGGACCTTCGTCGTGGGCTCGCTGTCCAAGAGCCACGCGATGACCGGCAGCCGCATCGGCTGGGTCTGCGGCCCGGCCGATGCGATCGGCCCGATGACCGACCTCGCCACCCACACCAATTACGGCATCCCCGGCTTCATCCAGGAGGCGGGGCTCTTCGCACTCGGCCTCGGCGACCGCTTCGAGGAGGGGATCGCCGCCCCCTTCCGCCGCCGCAGGTCGATCACGCTCGACCTGCTCGCCCGCCAGCAGATCGTCCGCGCCGCGCCCCTGGCCGGGGCGATGTATGCGATGCTCGACATCCGCGCGACCGGGCTGACCGGCGAAGCCTTCGCCGAGGCGCTGCTCGCCGCCGAACGCATCGCCGTCATGCCCGGCGAAAGCTTCGGCGCGGCGGCAGCCGGCCATGTCCGTGTCGCCATGACGCTCCCTGACGCGGACTATGCCGGCGCACTCGCGCGCCTGCTCGCCTTCGCCACGCGCCTCGCGCAGCAGGGTCCGCCAGGCTGAGACGCGGCCCCCCGGCGGCCGGAGCCATGGCGCCGTTGCCGCCCGCCCCCCTGCCGACCCGTCAGAACCCGAAGGCAACCCGGGCCGAGATCGTCGTCGCGCTCGCATCGACGCCGGTCCCTGCATAATCCCCGAACTCGTGGCGGAGGATTTCCGCACCAAGGATCGTCCCGCCCCCAAGGCTGTAATCGACCCCGGCACCATAGAACCAGCCGCTGTCGTCGTCCTCGACCGCGCCCGTGGTGGCGGCCTGCGCCACACCCAGCGTCGCAAAGGGCAGGAAAGCCCCGGCATCATAGCCCAGCCGGGCCTTGGCCCGCGCCACGCTGTCGACCGCGACCCCGACCGTGTCGTCGCTCCAGTCCGTCCCGCTCAGCTCAAGCTCCGTGCCCACGACCATCGCGCCGAAGTCGTACTGGTAGCCCGCAAAGATCCCGTAGGTCAGCCCACCCAGATCATCGCCAAGGACCGCACTGCCCGATACCTCGCCGTTGCCGACCGAAACCCCGGCATAAAGCCCCGTCCAGTCGCCATGTCCGATCGCCGTCCGCGACGGCGCCGCAAAGGCCAGCTCTCCCGCAGCCGCCGGCACGGCCAGCGCCACCGCCCCGGCCAGCGCCAGGGCGCCTGCACCGATCATCCCGAAGCCCGGGTTACCCATGTGTTCTTCTCCTCTCAGGCGGGGAACGACCTGCCCCCCTGCATTGCGACCCCGATATAGCCGCGGCGGGCCGGCTTTGCGCCTCTCCTTCACGCAAATGCGAAGCTGCCTCACGGCGCCGTGACCCCGCTCTCCTGGGTCAGCGACAGCCGGCATCGCCTCTGCCCCTTCCGCCCCACCGAAAAGCGACGCGATGTCGCTTTCGGATCAGCCGGAACCTTTCCCCCCTGCCACAGTCGCTCCAGCGCGGAAGGGAGAGCGATGACCTCGGACCAGTGGCAGATCACGCTTGTCCTGCGCACGATCGGCGCGCGGCGTGGCCGTGCCGCGCGGGGCGCGCCGGCCTGGGCCTGATCCGCCCGTCCCAGCCCCTGTCCGAACCGGAGCTTCCGATGCCCGACGATCCCCTGGCGGCCAGCGTCGCCGACGACCCCGCCCTTCCCGCCTGCCGCACGCCTCCCGCCCGCACCGCCCGCCCGGGTGGCCGCGCCGCCCGCCACGCCGCGCGCAACGCGCCGCTGGCCGAAGCGATGCGCCCGATCCGCGCAGGCCTGCCGGGCGGCCAGTACAAGCCCCTCTCCGACGCCGAGGTGCTGCGCATCCACGACGCAGCCCTCACCGCGCTGGCCGAAATCGGGCTCGCCGACGCGCCTCCCTCGGGCGTCGACATCCTCACCGAAGCAGGCGCCATCCTGGGCGCCGACGGCCGCATCCGCTTTCCCCGCGCGCTGGTCGAGGACATGCTCGCCATCGCCGCGCGCGACATCACGCTCTGCGGTCGCGACCCGCGCCACGACATGCGCCTGTCCGGCACCCGCGTGCATTACGGCACCGCCGGCGCCGCCGTGCACATGGTCGACCCCGAGGGCCGCATCTACCGCGAATCGACCGTGCAGGACCTGCACGACGCCGCGCGCATCTGCGATGTGCTCGACAACCTGCATTTCGTGCAGCGCCCGATGGTCTGCCGCGACATCCCCGACAACCGCGAGATGGACCTCAACACCATCTATGCCTGCTGCGCCGGCACCACCAAACACGTCGGCACCAGCTTTACCGAACCCGGCTTTGCCGCTGACGCCTTCGACATGCTGCACCTCATGGCCGGGGGCGAGGACGCATGGCGCGCGCGCCCCTTTGTCAGCAATTCCAACTGTTTCGTCGTGCCCCCGATGAAATTCGCCACCGATGCCTGCCGCGTGATGGAGGTCTGCATCCGCGGCGGCATGCCGATCCTGCTCCTGTCCGCCGGGCAGGCCGGCGCGACCGCACCCGCGCCCATCGCGGGCGCCATCGTGCAGGCCGTGGCCGAATGCCTGGCCGGCGTCGTCTATGTCAACGCCATGTCGCCGGGCCATCCGGCGATCTTCGGCACCTGGCCCTTCGTGTCGGACCTGCGCACCGGGGCGATGTCGGGCGGCTCGGGCGAACAGGCGCTGCTGACCGCGGGCTGTGCGCAGATGCACCGCTTCTACGGCCTGCCGGGCGGTGCCGCGGCCGGCATCGCCGACGCGAAACTGCCCGACATGCAGGCCGGCTGGGAACAGATGTGCTCGAACGTCATGGCCGGGCTCGCCGGCCTGAACCTCGTCTACGAGGCCGCGGGCATGCATGCCTCGCTCCTCGGCTTCTGCCACGAATCGCTGATCCTTGGCGACGACCTGATCGGCCAGGCCCTGCGCTGCGTCCGCGGGATCGAGGTGACCGAGGACACGCTCTCGCTCGAAACGATGCGCGCAACCTGCCTCGGCGGCCCGGGCCATTACCTCGGCAGCGACCAGACGCTCGCGCTCATGCAGACCGAATATGTCTATCCCGCCACCGCCAACCGCTTTTCGCCCAAGGAATGGGACGAACGCGGCAAGCCCGATCTTGTGGAGGAGGCGCGCCGCCGCAAGGAGGCGATCCTCTCCCGCCCCCCGGCCGCGCGCTTTCCGGCCGAGGTCGATGCCGCCATCCGCGCGGCTTTCCGCATCCACCTGCCCCCGCCCTGACGTACCGCCCGGCGGGGGACGGCCCGCAGGGGGCCGCCGTCGCGTCCCGCGGCCGGGCCCCGGACCGGCCCCCTGCGCGCCCGGTGCTCAGCCGTCGCTGATGGTCCCGCCGCCCACCGCGGCGGTCACGCCTGTCGTGGCCGGGCAGCTGGTGGGCCAGCCGCGGGTCACACGGACCGCCAGGTATGCAAATGCCTGCGCCTCGAGCATGTCGCCATCCAGCCCGGCATCCTCGACCGGGGCGACCGGGCAATCGACCGCCGCCCCGATCATCGCCATCATCGTGGCGTTCAGCCGCCCGCCCCCCGTCACCAGCAGCCGCGCGGGCGGCACGGGGCAACGGGCCAGGGCCGCCATGACCCCCGCCGCGGCACAGGCGGTCAGCGTGGCGGCCGCATCGGCATCCGAAAGCGCATCCACCCCGGCCAGAAGCCCGCGCCAGGCATCCCGGTCAAGCGACTTCGGCGGCGGTCGCCGGAACCAGGGATCGTCCAGAAACCGCAGGACGATCTCCTCCTTCACCCTGCCCGACCCGGCAAGCGCCCCGTTTTCGTCCCGCGCCATGCCGCGCCGGCGGAACACAAGATCGTCAACCGGCGCATTGGCGGGCCCGGTGTCAAAGGCAAGGATCGCACCCGCCTCCTCGGGGCGCATTCGCGTCGGGTCGATCCAGGTCAGGTTGGCCACACCGCCAAGGTTGAGAAAGGCAACCGGCCGCACCGCGCCCAGACTGCGGGCCAGCGCAAAGTGATAGAACGGCGCAAGCGGGGCCCCCTCGCCCCCCAGCCGGACATCGGCGGTGCGGAAATCCCACACGACCGGCCGGCCCAGCGCCCGCGCCAGCGCGGCCCCGTCGCCCACCTGCAGCGTCCCGCGCCCGCGCGGATCATGCGCCAGCGTCTGGCCGTGAAATCCCACGACATCCACCCTGCCGAACGTCCCCAGCAGGTCCGCATGCGCCGCCAGCACGACCTTCGCCGCCGCCGCGACCGCAGGCCCCTCCCACTGGCCCAGCGCCGCGCGAAGCACAGCCCGCTCCGCGGCGGAATAGGGGCGGTAGGCGGTCTCGCCAAAGGCAAAGACCTCCTCCCCGTCAGTCTCGATCACGGCGGCATCCACCCCGTCAAGCGATGTGCCCGACATCGCGCCCAGCGCCCTGACCCTGCCCGCCCGTGTCATCCCTTCACCTCGTCCTGCCCCGGGCCTATAGAGTGCGCCAACCTGCGAAAGGCGGCAAGACGATGACCTATCACCCCAAGTCCGATTTCATGGCCATCGTGATGGCGCGCGGCTTCCTCGCCGACTGCACCGATTACCAGGCCCTGGACGACGCGCTGAGCCGCGGGACGGTGACAGGCTACATCGGCTATGCCGCGACGGCGCGATCGCTCCATGTCGGGCATCTGCTCAACATCATGCTCCTGCGCTGGTTCCAGCGCACCGGCCACCGCCCGATCACGCTGATGGGCGGGGGGACGACCAAGGTCGGCGACCCCTCCTTCCGCGCCGAGGAACGTCCCCTCCTCTCGCCCGCGCAGATCGACGCCAACATCGCCAACATGGGCCAGGTCTTCGCCCGTTACCTCAGCTATGACGCCACGCCCACCGGCGCGCTCATGCTCAACAATGCCGAATGGCTCGACGC
>JBEIDZ010000251.1:0-4847 GCA_040383215.1 Paracoccaceae bacterium
GCTTGCGGCCACCCTGGGGCGGCACGGAGGCGACCGTGCCCTCCATGATCTTCAGAAGCGCCTGCTGCACGCCCTCGCCCGAGACATCGCGGGTGATCGAGGGGTTGTCGGACTTGCGGGTGATCTTGTCGACCTCGTCGATATAGACGATGCCGCGCTGGGCGCGTTCGACGTTGTATTCGCTGGCCTGCAGAAGCTTGAGGATGATGTTCTCGACATCCTCGCCGACATAGCCCGCCTCGGTCAGGGTGGTGGCATCCGCCATCGTGAAGGGCACGTCCAGGATACGGGCCAGGGTCTGCGCCAGCAGCGTCTTGCCGCAGCCGGTCGGGCCGATCAGCAGGATGTTGGACTTCGCCAGTTCGATGTCCGACGACTTCTGCGCATGGGCAAGCCGCTTGTAATGGTTGTGCACCGCAACGGACAGGACCCGCTTGGCGTGTTCCTGACCGATGACATAATCGTCAAGCACGTTGCAGATTTCGCGCGGTGTCGGCACGCCGTCCGCGGATTTCAATCCGCTCGACTTGGTCTCTTCACGGATGATGTCCATGCAGAGTTCGACGCATTCATCGCAGATGAACACTGTCGGACCGGCGATCAGCTTGCGTACTTCGTGCTGGCTCTTTCCGCAGAAGCTGCAATAGAGCGTATTCTTGCTGTCGCTGCCGGATGCGTTCGCCATTCCTACCTCAGGCTCAAGTTGAAGACCCAGCGCCCCCCGCGACCGACACTAGGGCAGCGCGCAAGGGTCCACAACGTCAAAAAGGACTGCGCCGGGTGTGGCGCGGGCCGGTAAACATGTCGTAACGACGCCGGAACGCTCACGCCGTCTGAGCCGCAGGATCATCGCGGCTGACAAGGATCTCGTCGATCAGACCCCAGGCCTTGGCATCCTCCGGACCCATGAAGTTGTCACGTTCCAGTGCAGCCTCCACCGTCTCGATGGGCTGGCCGGTGTGGGTGACATAGATTTCGTTCAGGCGGCGCTTGAGTTTTTCGGTCTCGCGCGCGTGGATCATGATGTCGGTCGCCTGACCCTGGTATCCGCCGGACGGCTGATGAACCATGATGCGGCTGTTGGGCAGAGAGAAACGCATGCCTTTTTCGCCCGCCGTCAGAAGAAGCGACCCCATCGAGGCCGCTTGCCCGATGACAAGGGTCGAGACCTTGGGACGGATATACTGCATCGTGTCGTAGATCGACAGACCGGAGGTCACCACGCCGCCGGGACTGTTGATATACATCGAGATTTCCTTCTTGGGGTTCTCGGCCTCAAGATGCAGGAGCTGCGCGACGACAAGTTGGCTCATCATGTCATGGACCGGGCCGGACACAAAAATCACCCGTTCCTTGAGCAGGCGGGAAAAGATGTCGTAGGCGCGTTCCCCCCTGCTGGTTTGCTCGACCACCATGGGTACAAGGTTCATGTAGGTATCGACGGGGTCACGCATCGTGTTGGCCTCTGATCCGGGAGAGAGGGCGCCAGAACCTCTGGCGGGAAGGTCGCCCGCTGAGTCTTAGTGACCGCCTGTCGGGCCTTCAAGGGCAGCGGACCCGTCACCCTGGCGTTGCCGACCCCCTGCCGGCTTGATCGCAGGGGGGCGCGCAATAGGTGGCACCCGATGGACAAGCAACCCAACGCCCGGTCAAACCCTGCGCTGCAAGATGCGTTTCCACCCGGTCGGGATGCCGCGCTCGCCCGGCTCGCCGAGTTCCTGCCGCGCGCGGGCCGTGCCTATGCTGCGCGGCGCAATCACGACCTGCCCGGCCATCGTGACGTCTCCAGGCTTTCTCCCTACATCCGGCATCGGGTCCTGACCGAAGAAGAGGTCTTGCGCGCCGTCTTGAAACGTCACGGACCCGACGCCGCGGCAAAGTTCATCGACGAGGTATTCTGGCGCACATACTGGAAGGGCTGGCTCGAGATGCGGCCCTCGGTCTGGTCCGACTACTGCCGGGGCCTGGACCGGGCGCTTGATCGCGTTGCCGCCGAAGCTGGCTTGCGACGCCTCTGGGAGGCTGCATGCGAAGGTCGGACGGGGATCGACGGCTTCGATTCATGGGCACAGGAACTGGCCGGTACCGGCTATCTGCACAATCATGCCCGCATGTGGTTCGCGTCGATCTGGGTCTTTACACTCCGCCTGCCGTGGGAACTTGGTGCGGATTTCTTCCTGCGACACCTGCTTGACGGGGATGCAGCCTCGAACACCTGTTCGTGGCGCTGGGTTGCGGGACTGCATACGCCGGGAAAGACCTATCTCGCGCGGCGCGAAAACATTTCGGCCTTCACGGCGGGACGCTTCAGCCCCGCAGGCCTCGCCCGGGAAGCGCCACCCCCGGCGTCATTCGTGCCGGCCAGCCGGGTGGCGCTGCCGGCGGGAGATGTCCTGAATCCCGGTCCCGGCCAGGGGCTCCTGCTGACCGAGGAAGACCTTTCGCCGGGGTGGCTGTTCGATGCAGGCCTGTCGCCGGTCGCCACAGCAACCCTCAGGGTGACGGCGGCGCGCAGTCCGCTGGCCGTTGCCGAGGTCGTCGGCGAATTCACGACCGCTGTCATCTCGGACACGGTCGCCCGCCATGCCTTGCACCTTGGCCCGGTGTCGCAGGTTTTCACGACCGACGATGTCGTCCACTGGGCAATCGGCGAACGCCTGTCAGAGGTCGTGCTGGCGCATGTGCCGGTCGGGCCGGTGGCCGATGCGACGAAAGGCCTTGCCACCGCATTGACGGATCATGGCATCCGCTTGACGCGCCTTGTCCGGCCGTATGATGCTGCGGCCTGGCCGCATGCGACACACGGCTTTTTCCGGTTCCGTGACGCCATCCCCGAATTGATCCGGCATTGCCTGGAGGCTGAGGCTGACTGACCCTGTGCCGTAGCGGTCTGCCTTGCAGCCGGTTGTCCGCCCTCTAACTCCCCGGTCATGACCTCGATCCTCTGGTTCAAGCGCGACCTTCGCCTGGCCGACCATGCGGCCCTGACCCATGCGGCCCTGCGGGGTCCGGTGATCCCGCTCTACATCGCCGAACCCGGGCTCTGGGCGCAGCCCGACGCCGCGGGCCGCCACTGGGCCTTCGTCGCCGAATCGCTGGCCAGCCTCGACGCAGCCCTCGCGCGCCACGGCCTGCGCCTGATCCTGCGCCGGGGCGAGGCGACCGAGGTCCTGTCTGCCCTCTCCGCCCGCCACCGCGTGACCGACCTCGTCAGCCATCAGGAAACCGGCAATCTCTGGACCTATGCCCGCGACCGCCGCGTCGCCGCCTGGGCGGCCGCAAACGGCATCCGCTGGACCGAGCTTCCGGGCCAGGGCGTGATCCGCCGCCTGCCTGGCCGCGATGGCTGGGCCGCCCGGCGCGACGCGCTCATGGCCGCGCCCTGCCTGCCTGTCCCCCCGCTCTCGGGCCCGGCCGAGGATCCCGGCCCCATCCCTTCGGCCGCCGATCTGGGCCTGGCCCCCGACCTCTGTCCCGGCCGCCAGCCCGGCGGGCGCGATGTGGGGCTCAAGCTCCTCGACAGTTTCCTCGGCAGCCGCGCCGCGACCTACCGCTCCGCCATGTCCTCGCCGCTCGCGGGCGCCTCCGCCTGTTCCCGCCTCTCGCCGCATCTGGCCTGGGGCACGCTCTCGGGGCGCGAGGTCACACAGGCCGCGGCCCGCGCGGCCGCCGCGGGCCGCTTTCCCGCCGCGCTTCGGGCCTTCGGGTCGCGCCTCGCCTGGCGCGACCACTTCGCCCAGAAGCTCGAGGACGAACCCGCGATCGAGACCACCTGCCTCGACCCCGTGACCGAAGGGTTGCGCGACGCCGACCCTGCCCGCCTCGCTGCCTGGACGGCGGGCGAGACGGGCCTGCCCTTCCTCGACGCCTGCATCCGCGCCCTCGCCGCAACGGGCTGGCTCAACTTCCGCATGCGCGCAATGGTGATGGCCGCCGCGAGCTATCACCTCTGGCTCGACTGGCGCGCGACCGGGCCGGTGCTGGCCCGCCGCTTCACCGATTACGACCCCGGCATCCACTGGCCGCAGGTGCAGATGCAGTCGGGCACCACGGGGATCAACACGATCCGCATCTACAACCCCGTCAAGCAGGGCCGCGACCAGGATCCGGCCGGCACCTTCACCCGCCGCTGGCTGCCCGAACTCGCCCCCGTGCCGGACGCCCTCCTGCAAGAGCCCTGGCGCTGGGAGGGGGCGGCACGCCTGCGCTATCCCCCGCCCGTGGTCGACCCGCTCTCCGCCGCCGCCGCCGCGCGCGACCGGCTCTGGGCGCTGCGCCGCGCGCCGGACCATGCCCAGACCGCCGCCGCCATCGCCCGCCGCCACGCCAGCCGCGCCGATGGCACAGCCCGCTTCGTCAACGACCGCGCGCCCCGGCGCGGCCGCCCCGACAGCCGCCAGCTGAGCCTCGATCTCTGATGGGCAAGATGCGCCGCAAGGCCGACCTGCCGCGCAAGACCTGCGCCACCTGCGGCCGCCCCTTTGTCTGGCGCAAGAAGTGGGAAAAGGTCTGGGAGGAGGTCCGCCACTGCTCTGACCGCTGCCGCGCCGCTGCCCGGCGCAAGACCCCCTGACGCGCGTCCCCGCCGGTCGGCACCCGCACCCCGGCGACGGGGCAGGGGAGGTCGGACCGGCCCGGTAGGGCGACACGTCCCGTAGGGTGGGTGAAACCCACGCGTTTCAGCCCATACGCACCGCCCTCCCCCCCCGGCCCCGGCCCGCCCCTTGCGGAGCGCCGGTGGCACCCCGCGCGGGCTGATCGCCGTAGCGCAAGCGAAGGCGATAGGGCTCTCCGCCAGCCTGAACGGTCGCAAATCCTGCAGCTCTGCGTCCCCGGCGCCACGGACC
>JBEIDZ010000252.1:0-4842 GCA_040383215.1 Paracoccaceae bacterium
ATCAACTTCGACCACATGCACATGGGCGACCTCCTGCGCCAGGTGCACGACCACCCCGAGGCCGAGATCGCCGGCATCTGCGACGCCGACCCCGCCAGAATGTCCAGCGCGATCAGCAACTTCGCCATCCCGCCCGACCGCGTCTTCACCGATGTCGCGGCCTGCATGGCAACCCGGCCCGACCTCGTCGTGCTCTGCCCGGCGACCGCCGACCACGCGCGCTACGTGGAAATGGTCGCCCCTTTCGGCCGCAACATCATGGTGGAAAAGCCCTTCGCCGCCTCCCTCGCCGACGCCGACCGCATGATCGCCGCCTGCGCCGCCTCCGGCGCGCGGCTCGCCATCAACTGGCCGCTGGCCTGGGTCGACGCCCACGTGACCACCAAACGCCTGATCGACGACGGCACCATCGGCCAGGTCCGCGAAGTCCATTTCTACGACGGCAACCGCGGCCCGCTCTACCATCTGGCCGACAAGGTCGAGGTCACCGCCGCAGAGGTCGAACGGCAGAAGCCCTTGTCCTGGTGGTATAAATCGGCCTCGGGCGGGGGGTCGCTGCTCGACTATCTTGGCTATGGCGCGACCCTTGGCACCTGGTTTCTGAACGGCGAGGCGCCTATCGACGTGACCGCCACAACCTGGGCCGCCCCCGGAATCGAGGTCGACGAACACTCCGTCACCGTGCTGCGTTATGCCCGCGGCCTCAGCCGGATGGAGACGCGCTGGGGCACCTTCACCGACCCCTGGACCCACCAGCCCCAGCCCCATTGCGGCTTCGTCATCGTGGGCAGCGACGGCACGATCGCAAGCTGGGACTATGCCGACCACGTCACGCTGCAGACCCGCGCCCGTCCCGCCGCCCACCCCATCCCGGTCGACCGCGCCAGCGCCCCCGACCGCGGCCCGGTCGAACACATCCTGCACGCCTTCGCGACCGGCGGCCCCTTGCGCGGACCGCTCGCCCCTGCCATCGCGCGCACCGGCCAACGCATTGTCGATACAGCCTTTCTCAGCGCAAAGGCTGGCCGCACCCTGCCCCTGATCGGATAAAGCCATGGCCGACCGCGACGACTACGCCCTCGTCTCCGCCGCCGCCGCACCGGTGGCGGCCCCCGACCTGCCCTACCGTCCGCCCCACCCTGCACGGCCGCACCGCATCGCGCTTGTCGGCGCAGGCGGCATCTCACCCGCCCATCTCGACGCCTATCGGACGCATGGCTTCGACGTCGCCGCGATCATGTCGCGCGACCGTAGCAAGGCCGCCGCCCGCGCCGCCGAGTTCTTCCCGGAAGCCCTTGTCACCACGGATTATTCCGAAGTCCTCGCCCGCCCCGACATCGACGTGATCGACCTCACCCCCCACCCCGAGGAGCGCGTCGCCCTGATCGAGGCCGCGCTGAAGGCCGGCAAGCATGTGCTGAGCCAGAAGCCCTTCGTCACCGATCTCGACACCGGCGAACGCCTCTGTGCTCTGGCCGACGCCAACGGTGTCCGGCTCGCCGTCAACCAGAACGGCCGCTGGTCGCCGCACATGGCCTGGATGCGCGCCGCCGTCCGCGCGGGTCTCATCGGGGAGGTGACGGGCATCCACTGCTCGCTCCACTGGAACCACCTCTGGGTCAGGGGCACGCCCTTCGAGACCGTCCCCGACCTCGTCCTCTACGACTTCGGCGTCCACTGGTTCGACTTCGCGACCTCCCTCACCCGCCGCCTGGCGCGGCGCGTGCAGGCCCAGGCGCTCGACCTGCCCTCGGCCGGGATCGCGCCGCCGATGCTCGCCTCCGCGCTCCTCGATTTCGGCGCGACGCAAGCGAGCCTCGTCTTCGACGCCGCCACCCATTTTGGTCCGCGCGACTGGACCTACGTCGCGGGCACCGCGGGCAGCCTCGTCTCAACCGGCCCCGACCTCGGCCGGCAGCAGGTGGAACTCTACACCGCCGCCGGCGTGGCGCGTCCGGTCCTCGATGGCCAGTGGTTCAACGACGGCTTCGCCGGCGCGATGGGCGAACTTCTTGTCGCGATTGACGAAAACCGCGAACCCGACAATGGCGCGCGGGAAAACCTGCTCAGCCTCGCCAACTGCTTCGCCGCGATCGAGGCTTCGGTCACCGGGCAACCGCAGACCCCCGGCGAGGTCCGCCGTCGCCACGCCGCCGCCGGATGAGCGCCATGCCCACCCCGCCCGAGGTGCTCACCGCCGAGGCGCTCCTCGCGCGGCTGTCCGCGCCGGCCACGGGCCGGCGGATCGTCTCAATCGCCGGCGCCCCGGGGTCGGGCAAGTCGACGCTGGCCGAAATGCTGGTCGCCGGCCTCAACCTCGCGCAGCCCGACCGCGCCGCGCTCTGCCCGATGGACGGCTTCCATTACGACGACGCGGTCCTTCAGGCCCGTGGCCGCCGCCCCTGGAAGGGCGCACCAGACACGTTCGACGTGGGCGGCCTGCGCGCGATCCTCGCCCGGCTCAAGGCGCGCGACGAAGCCGAGGTCGCCGTCCCCCTCTTCGACCGCACGCTCGAGATCGCTCGCGCAGGGGCGGCGATCATCCCGCAAACCGTCGACACCATCATCTGCGACGGGAACTACCTCCTCCTCAACCGCGACCCCTGGACCAGCCTCGCCCCCTTCTGGGACCTGACCGTGCTGATCGATGTGCCGGAGGCCGAACTGCGCCGCCGCCTGACCGACCGCTGGGTGCACTACGGCCTATCGCCGGCCGACATCGCGCACAAGCTCGACGGCAACGACCTTCCGAACGGCCGTATGGTGATGGCCGAGAGCGTCACGCCCGCAGTCATCCTGCGGGCGTGAGCGTCAAACCTCAGCGGGTGACAAAGAAGTTGTGGAACTCGTCCCGATAGGGCTTGGCCGTCGGCGGCAACTCGCGCCGAAGGTAGTATTCGGGGTCCGAGAGCTGCCGCTTCACCGCCCGGTACATCTCGATATAGCCGTCAAGGATTGAGGTGTTCGGCGGCGGATAGTCGTTCTTCACCAGCTCATGCAGCCTTGGCAGCGCATGATAGGGCACCATCGGGAACATGTGGTGTTCGATATGGTAATTCATGTTCCAGTAGATGAACCGGCTGACGGGGTTCATGTAGACGGTGCGGCTGTTCAGCCTGTGGTCCACCACGTTGTCGGCCAGTCCCCCGTGCTGCAAGAGCCCCGTCATGATCATGTGCCAGGCGCCATAGATGCGCGGGCCCCCGATCAGCATGAAGGGGATCGCCGAAGCCCAGCCATAGCCCGCCGCGATCATCATCAGCGTGGCCAGCAGCGTGACCGCATAGATCGCCATATGCACCCGCGCGGCAAGGATCGCCTTCCAGCGCTCGCTTTCGGGGATGTAGTCTTTTTCGTCGTCCGACAGCGTGCCTGCCGCCTGCCGGGCGATGATCTTGATCGATTCCCACGCGCTCTGGACCCCGATGAAGGCCAGAAGCATCTTCACCACCGGCGGCGGCCGCATGAAGGCAATCTCGGGGTCGCGGCCGACGATGTAGGTGTCGGTGTGGTGACGCGCATGGCTCCACCGCCAAGCGACGGGATTCCGGATCACCTGGAACGAGGCAATGTTGTAGACCACATCGTTCATCCAGCCGGTCCGGAAGGCCGTGCCATGCCCGCATTCATGCCAGCGGGAATCGCAGGCCGAGCCGTACATCACCCCATAAGCCAGCCAGAACGGCACTGCCCACCAGCTGCCCCAGAAGTAGATGCCGCCGGCGGCAAAGATCACATGCGCCGCAGCCCAGATGATCGTGTCGCGGATCGCCGGCCCGTCGGTGCGCTGCATCAGGTCCTTCATCACCTTGCGCGGGATGTCGGTGTGATACCACTCGGCGGCGGCCAGCCCGATCTCCTTGGCATAGTCCGAAGAGGGACCGGTCAGGCTGTAGTCGCGCGGCGGGGCATGCGGCGCAGGCTGCGCCGCGGCTTGCGGCATGTCGGGATCGGCAAATGCGGTCACGGCTCTCTCCTCTCGTCTTGTCTCTTGTCAGTCCATCCTCCCGCATGCGGCGGGACGGCGGCGCCTGCGGGGTTCATCATCACCATCCCCCGTCCACGCCCAGATGCTGACCGGTCACCAGACCGGCCCCTTCGGATGCGAAATAGAGCGCCGCCTGCGCGATGTCATCTGCGACAATGCGGCGCTTCACGGATTGTCCCTTCAGGATGAAATCGTTGTATTCCTGCAGCTTCTCACCGAACAGCCGCTCCTCGGTGGCCGACAGCACCGCCCCCGGCGCGATCGCGTTGACCGTCACCCCAAAGGGCCCAAGCTCACGCGCGAGCGTTCGGGTCAGCCCGAGCACCGCACCCTTGGTCGCCACATAGGGCACGAAATTGTCCCACTGGCCGTTGAGCGTGACCGAGGACAGGTTGACGATCCGTCCCCAGCCCCGCGCCTTCATCCCCGGGGAAAGCCCGAGCACCAGCGCAAAAGCCGCGCTGACGTTGACCCGCATCTGCTCCTCGAACTCGGCCGGAGAGAAGGTCTCGAACGGCCGGTTCCAGATGATCGCGGCATTGTTCACCAGCACATCGACCGGCGCCCGCGCATCGAGCGCAGCCGCCGCGTCCCTCGCCCCGTCAAGATCGGAGAGGTCGACCGGCAGCCACTCTGCCCCCGGCGGCGCGGCAAGGCCCAGCAGGTCGAGCGCCGTGACGCGGTAACCCGCTGCCACGAAGCCCGCCACCAGACCCTGCCCGATAGTCCCGCAGGCGCCCGTGATCAGCGCATGCCGCATCCTCACAGCACCTCGCTCACTTCCTCGATGCTCGTCTCTTCGACCCTTTTGTCCATCACGATCTGCCCCAAGGCCATGGCGACGATCCGGTCGC
>JBEIDZ010000253.1:0-4834 GCA_040383215.1 Paracoccaceae bacterium
CGGCTGCGCCCGGGCGCGGAACTGGCCGAGGATGTGCATGTCGGCAATTTCGTCGAGATCAAGAATGCGATCGTCGGCGAGGGCGTGCGGATCAACCATCTGAGCTATGTCGGCGATGCCGAGATCGGGGCGCGCACGAATGTGGGCGCAGGCACGGTGACCTGCAATTACGACGGCGTCTTCAAGCATCGGACCGTGATCGGGCAGGATGTGTTCATCGGGTCGGACACGATGCTGGTCGCCCCGGTCCGGGTGGGCGACGGGGCGATGACGGCGACGGGGACGGTGGTGACCCAGGACGTGCCGCCCGGCGCGCTGGCCGTGGGGCGGGCGCGCCAGGAGGTGAAGCCGGGCTTTGCGGTGCGGTTCATGGCGCGGCTCAGGGCGCTGAAGGCAAGGGGGGCCCGGCCGTGACAGGCCGGGCGGACACGGGGGGCTGTCTGCCCCCCCAGCACCCCCCCCGAGGATATGTCCGGGCAAAACATGAATCCAGGCGCGCCCGGCGACCAGATGCGGCGGACTGGACCGGGCCGCCGCGGCGGGCGCGCGGGGCGACGGGAGGGGGCTGAGGGATGTGCGGGATCGTCGGGGTTCTGGGCGGGCACGAGGCGGCGCCGCTGCTGGTCGAGGCGCTCAAGCGCCTTGAATACCGCGGCTATGACAGCGCAGGCATCGCCACGGTGAATGCGGGCCGGCTCGAGCGGCGGCGGGCGACGGGCAAGCTGGTCAACCTGTCGGACCTTCTTGTCCACGATCCGCTGCCGGGGCGGGCGGGGATCGGCCATACCCGCTGGGCGACGCATGGCGCGGCGACCGTGCGCAATGCCCATCCGCACCGCGCGGGGCCCGTCGCGGTGGTGCATAACGGGATCATCGAGAATTATCGCGACCTGCGCGCGGACCTGGCGCGACGGGGCATCCTGCCCGAGAGCGAGACCGATACCGAGACCGTCGCCATGCATGTGGCCGCCGAGATGGCCGCGGGCGCGGGCCCAGAGGAGGCGGTCGCGGCCACGCTGGCGGCCCTGCGCGGGGCCTGGGCGCTGGTCTTCCTGTTCGAGGGCGAGGAGGATCTGATGATCGCGGCGCGCAAGGGCTCTCCGCTGGCCATCGGGCATGGCGAGGGCGAGATGTTCGTGGGGTCGGATGCGCTCGCGCTCGCCCCGCTGACCGACCGGATCACCTATCTCGAGGAGGGCGATCTGGCCGTGATCACCCGGGCGGGCGCCGAGATCCGGGATGGATCGGGCCGGCGGGCCAACCGCGCGATGCGCCGCATCCGCCCCGACCAGACCGCGGCAGACCGCGGCGGATACCGCCATTTCATGGCCAAGGAAATCGCCGAACAGCCGGCGGCGATCACCGGGGTGCTGGCGCATTACCTTGGGCCGGAGCCTGGCCCCGGGGATGGCGGCGCTGCGATCCGCCTGCCCGGCGAGGGCATCGACTTTGGCGCGATGTCGCGGCTGTCGATGGTGGCCTGCGGCACCGCCGCCTATGCCTGCATGGTGGCGAAATACTGGTTCGAGGGGCTGGCGGGCCTGCCCTGCGATGTCGATGTCGCCTCGGAATTCCGCTATCGGGAGCCGCCGGTCACGCCAGGCACGCTCGCGCTTTTCGTGTCGCAGTCGGGCGAGACGGCCGACACGCTGGCCGCGCTGCGCTATGCGAGGGACCGGGCGGACCGGACGGTCGCGGTCGTCAACGTCGCCGAAAGCTCGATCGCGCGGGAGGCGGACCTGGCGCTGCCGACGCTGGCGGGGGTCGAGATCGGCGTGGCCTCGACCAAGGCCTTCACCTGCCAGCTGACCGTGCTGGCCGTGCTCGCGGTCGAAGCGGCGCGGCAGCGGGGGCGAATGGGGGAGGCAGAGCTGGGCCGGCTTCTGGCGGAACTGCGCCGCCTGCCGGGGCTGATGAGCCAGGCGCTCGATTCCGGCGAGAGGGTGCAGGGGCTTGCGCGCGATCTCGCACGGGCGCGCGACATCCTCTTTCTCGGGCGGGGGCGGATGTATCCGCTCGCCCTGGAAGGCGCGCTGAAGCTCAAGGAAATCAGCTATATCCATGCCGAGGCCCATGCCGCGGGCGAGCTCAAGCACGGGCCGATCGCGCTGATCGACGCAAGCGTGCCGGTCGTGGTCATGGCGCCCCATGACGAGTTGTTCGACAAGACGGTGTCGAACATGCAGGAGGTGATGGCACGCGGCGGGCGGGTGCTTCTGGTGACCGATGCGCAGGGGGCGGCGGCGGCGGGCGAGGGCACCTGGGCGCAGCTTGTGCTGCCGACGGTCGCGCCGGTCCTAGCGCCGGTCCTGCATGCCGTGGCCGCGCAGCTTTTGGCCTATCACACGGCCATCGCCAAGGGGACGGATGTGGACCAGCCGCGCAACCTGGCCAAGTCGGTGACGGTGGAGTGACGGCAGCGGCCGAACCCGGGGGGCCGGTGACGCCCGAGGCGGCGATGGCGGCCTTGCGGGCGCTGGCCGATCCGGGCCGGGCGGAGGGGATGGCGGCCTATCACAAGGTCGCGCGGACCTATCTGGGCGTGAGCGTGCCCGAGATCGACGCGCTCGTGCGCGACTGGCGGGCTGGGACGACGCTTGACGGGCGGATCGCGCTGGCCCGCGCGCTGTGGGAGAGCGACGTGCACGAGGCGCGGGTGGCGGCGGCGAAGCTCTTCACCCAGGCGCGCATCCGGCCCGACGATGGCGAGGTCTGGCGGATGATCGCCTCCTGGGTGCCCGACTTCGACGGCTGGGCACTGGCCGACCATGTCTGCATCGCGGGCGCCAAGCGGCTGGTGGCAGACCCGTCGCGGATCGACGAGGTCGAGGGGTGGACGCGGTCGCCGCATCTGTGGACGCAGCGGGCGGCGCTGGTGATCACCCTGCCCTGGACGCGGCAGAACCATCCCCGGCCGGGTGACCTCGCGATCAGGGAGCGGGTGCTTGGCTGGTGCGTGGGGCTGGCCGCCGAGCGGGAGTGGTTCATGCAGAAGGCGGTGGCCTGGTGGCTGCGCGATCTGTCGCGCCATGACGCGCCGCGGGTGAGGGCCTGGCTGGCCGCGCATGGCGACCGGCTGAAGCCCTGGGCGCGGCGCGAGGCGTCGCGGCATCTGGCCCCCGGGCCGGATCAGGTGCCGGATCAGGCGCCGGGGCCGTAGACGGTCACCTCGGCCAGCGCAGTCAGCGGAATTTCGAGCAAGCGCATGGCGGCAAGGCTGATCTGGCTGCCCGAACCGGGCGGGCCGCCCGAGGGGCGCAGTTCGAGCGCGACGCTGGTGCCGGCCGGCGCGTAATCGACCCGCCCCATCACCGGACTGTCGACGAGCGGGGTCTCGATCCAGATGCCGGGATCGGCGGGCGGCCCGAGCGAGACGATGGTGGTGCCGAGCGCGACCTCGGCCGCCGCGGGGGGCGTGGCGAGCGCCTCGGCGCGGTCCTCGGCGGTGGTAGTGTCGAAATCCTCGACGGTGCGGGCCTGAGGCGATGGCGGCGGTGGCGGCGTGGGGTCGAGCGGGACGGGCGCGGGCGCGCTGGCCGCGGGGATGGCCGCATCGGGGGCGGCCGGGGTGAGCGGGGGCAGGCCGCAGGCCGGCAGGAGCGCGAGGGGGAGGAGAAGGGCGAGACGGGTCATGGCGGCATGCTAGGACAGAGGGCAAGCGCGGGGCAAGCCTTGGATGGTCCCGGGCGGGCAGGAACGGGTCCGTCCGTCGTTCCCGCGACATCCGGGCCGGCCGTGCCGGATGCGGCTGTCGGAAGCCGGGAGGATGGGGACTGGCCAACCTGCCCTCCCGGCCGCATGATGCAACGACAGGGTGGAGCGGAGGATGCATTGCGCGGCAGGACGGCAAGGCTGGCAGGGGGCGGGGGTCTTGCCGCGGTACTGATTGCGGTCGCCGCGGGGGCGGGCATGCTTCTGCGTGCGCCCCTGCCGGAAACCGTCACGCTTGTCGAGGTGCCCGGCGCGGCGAGGGTCGAGGCGCTGGTGGTCCTGCCCTATCCCCAGGGTCAGGGGCCGCTGGCCCATTATGCCGAACACCTCGCCTGGCTTGGCGCGCTCGGGCCCGAGGCGCGGGAGGCCGACCGCCATTCCAGCGCCTGGACCGGGCCGCATTCGGTCAGCTACGCGATGACCGGCGCACGCGAGGACCTGGCCGAGGTGCTGGCGACGCTGGCGGGCGTCTTTGACCCCGTCGACCTGCCCGAACGCTTTGCCGAGGAGGAGCGCGCGATCATCCTGCGCGAATACGACTGGCGCATGGCGGACAACCCCGATGCGCAGGCGGCGGAGGAGATGGAGGCCTTTCTATACGAAGGCAACGCCATTGCCGCCTCGGTCATCGGCACGCCGGACCAAATCAAGGCGCTCGACCCTGCCGCGGCGCGGGCGCTGCATGCCGCAACCCACCTGCCAGACAAGGCCCGCCTTGTCGTGACCGGCGATGTGACCGCCCGCCAGCTTGCGCGCGCGCTTGACGCGGCGGGCTGGCCGCTGCCCGATGGCGAGGCGGCCGCCATCGCGCCCCATCCCTTCACGCTCGGCCCGCCGGCCGAGACCGTGATCCCCTTTCCCGAAGAGCCGGTCGCCCCCCGGCTGGTCTGGCGGCGCGTGGTGGCCCTGCCTGACCCGGTGGCCTTCGACCTGCTCGATGCCCGCGCAGCACTGCTGCGCGACATCCTCGACACCAACCTTCCCGGCGGGATCGCGGGGCCCCTGCGCTTTGACGCGGCCATAGCCAACACCTTTGACATCCAGATCTGGCCGCTCGACGAAGGCCATGTTGAGATCGCCTTTTCCGCCACGCCGGACCGCGGAGTGACGCTGGAAGAGCTGC
>JBEIDZ010000254.1:0-4821 GCA_040383215.1 Paracoccaceae bacterium
GACCCGGTGCCGCCGGCCCGACAGCAGGGCCAGAAAGGCGCGCGCCTCGGCCGCGTCGGCGGGTTTGCCGAGGATGCGCCGCCCGACCGCCACCGTGGTATCGGCGCAGAGCAGGATGTCGTCGTCCCCGTCGAGCGTGACGGCCGCCGCCTTGGCGGCCGCGATGCGGCGGACATAGTCGCGCGGAGGCTCGTCCCTGAGCGGGGTCTCGTCGATCTCGGGCGGGCGGATCGCATCGGGGACGATCCCGATCTGGGCCAGAAGTTCCAGCCGCCGCGGCGAGGCGGAGCCCAGGATCAGCCGCGGCACGTTCACCTGAAGCGGTAGTTGATCCGACCCTTGGTCAGATCATAGGGCGTCATCTCGACCTGCACCTTGTCGCCCGCAAGGACGCGGATCCGGTTCTTCCGCAGCTTGCCCGCCGTATGCGCGATGATCTCGTGGCCGTTTTCCAGCTCGACCCTGAACGTCGCATTCGGCAGGAGCTCCTTCACGACGCCGGGGAATTCGAGCAGTTCTTCCTTGGCCATGTGATCTCCGATACTGACGGACGCGCCCAATCGCGTCCGGGCGCGTAGATGCGCCTCTGCCGGCCGTTTTTCAAGCACGAATCGCGCGGGCCGCGCTCAGCCGCCCGCTGCCTCGGCCCGCGGCGGACCCCAGCGGGCGACCAGGCGCGCCACGATCATGTCGCGCGTCTGGCGATAGCTCTGGAGCCGGGCCTCGCGCCCCTCGCCCAGGCCCGTGGGGTCAAGGATCGGCCAGTATTCGACCACAAGATGCGAAAACCGCGTGAGGTCGAGCGCGCGCCGCTGGCTCGCCGGCGACAGGGCCAGCACGAGGTCGAAGGAGGAAAGGTCATCGCCCCAGTTCTCCATCTCGTCGAAACTGCGGGTGCGGTGACGCGACAGTTCCACCCCGATCTCGCGGCAGACGGCGATGGCAAAGCCGTCGATCTCCAGATCGCTTTTGACCCCGGCCGACTGGATATAGCAGGCGGTGCCGTAGAACTTCTTCATGATGCCCTCGGCCATGGGCGAGCGTACGGCATTGTGGTCGCAGCAGAAGAGCACCGACTGCGGCAGGGGTTCGGGGGCTTGTGTCTCGGCCACGCCTTACCCCCAGTGCAGGACGCAGATCAGCGTGAACAGCCGCCGCGCCGTGGGCCGGTCAAGCACCGCCTTGCCCGCCAGCCGGTCCTGCAGCGTCCGCGCGCCTTCGTCATGAATGCCGCGGCGGGCCATGTCGATGGTCTCGATCTGGCTGGGCGGCTGGGTCCGCACGGCCGAGAAATAGCTTTCGCAAATCTGGAAGTAATCCTTCACCACCTGCCGGAAGGGCCCGAGCGAGAGGTGGAACTCAGCCGCCGGATCGCCGCCTTCGGTGCGGATGTCGAAGACAAGCCTGCGGTCGCGGATCGACAGGTCCAGCCGGTAGGGCCCCGGCGGCACCGCCCTGTCCTCGCGCGCAGGGAGCGCGAAGCTGTTCTCCTCCAGAAGGTCGAAGATCGCGACCTTGCGCTCCTGCTCGACCTCGGGCGTGGGCGGCGGCAGCCCGGAATCGTCGATGGCGATGGCGGTGATGCGGGTCAAGCGTCGCCCCCGTTCAGCCGGTCAAGCCGCGCCCGGACCGAGAGGCCGTGCGCCTGGAACCCCTCGGCCCAGGCGAGCCGTTCGGCCGCCTCGCCGATCTCGGCCAGAGCCCCGGGGGTCATCCGGGCAATCGTCGTGCGCTTGAGGAAATCGAGCACCGACAGCCCGGACGAAAAGCGCGCCGAGCGGGCCGTGGGCAGCACATGGTTCGGGCCGCCCACATAATCGCCGATCGCCTCGGGCGTCCAGGCGCCCAGGAACACCGCCCCCGCATGCCGGATACGGGCCAGGAGCGCCTCGGGATCGGCCACGCAGAGTTCCAGATGCTCGGGCGCGATCCGGTCCGACAGCGCGGCCGCCTCGGCCAGGTCGCGCACGCAGATCACCGCGCCGTAGTCGCGCCAACTGGCCGCGGCGATGGCGCGGCGCGGCAGGGTGGTCAGCGCGCCCTCCACCGCGGCGGCGACGGCCTGGCCGAACCCCTCGTCATCGGTGATCAGCAGCGCCTGCGCGCTTTCGTCATGCTCGGCCTGGCTCAAAAGGTCGAGCGCGATCCAGTCGGGGTCGTTGTCGCGGTCGGCGATGACCAGGATTTCCGACGGCCCCGCGATCATGTCGATCCCGACCCGGCCGAAGACGCGCCGCTTGGCCGCGGCGACATAAGCATTGCCCGGCCCCGTGATCTTGTCCACCGGGGCGATCGTCTCGGTCCCCCAGGCGAGCGCGGCGATCGCCTGCGCCCCGCCGATGCGGTAGATCTCATCCACCCCCGCCAGCCGCGCGGCATAGATGACCAGCGGATTGACCTCGCCCCCCGGCGTGGGCACGCAGATCGCCAGCCGCTCGACCCCTGCGACCCGCGCCGGGATCGCATTCATCAGGACCGAAGAGGGGTAGGAGGCAAGCCCCCCCGGGACATAGAGGCCCGCCGCCGTAACCGGCGTCCAGCGCCAGCCGAGCGTCGCGCCTGCCGCATCGGTCCAGCGCGCATCCGGCGGCACCTGGCGTTCGTGATAGGCGCGGATGCGCCCGGCGGCGAGGTCAAGCGCCGCAGCATCAGCCGGCGCGACGCGGGCGCAATGGCCCGCAATCTCGTCCGCGGTCAGGCGCAGCGTGGCGGGCGTCAGCTGCACCCGGTCAAAGCGCGCCGTCAACTCGACCAGCGCCGCGTCGCCGCGCGTCCGCACATCGGCGATGATCGCGGCCACGGCCTCGTCCACCTCCGGGCTGTCCTCGCGCTTCATTGCGAGAAGCGCGGCAAAGGCCGCGTCAAATCCCTTGTCCCGGCTGTCGAGTATCTGCGGCATCTGCATCTCCCCGGGGACATCACATAATCGGCGCGGCGCGGCGCATCAATCGCCGGTGGAACGGCGCGGACGATGCGTTCCGGGGGCACGCCCCACGCTTGGCCAAGGCCGGGCCATCGCCAGGACACCCATGATGCGGCAAACCCCGCAGGCCGCCCCGCCACATCCCGGCGCAGGACGCCGCCTTGGCGCTGGACAAGCCGCGCCCCGCGCGCCTATGGCTCGCGCGCGATGAGAATCCTGTTCCTCGGAGACGTGATGGGCCGCGCCGGCCGCGCGGCGGTGGCCGAGGCGCTGCCGCGCCTGCGCACCACGCTCAGGCTCGATTTCGTCGTGGTCAATGCCGAGAACGCCACCTCGGGCGTCGGCCTCTCGCCCGAACATGCCCGCAGCCTTCTGGCCGCCGGGGCCGATGTGCTGACGCTGGGCGACCATGCCTTTGACCAGAAGGAGATGCTGTCCTTCATCGACAGCGAACCGCGCATCCTGCGTCCGCTGAACCTAGCCCGCAGCGCCCCGGGCCATGGCGCGCGTGTCTTTGCGGCGACGGGCGGGCGCAAGGTTCTGGTCGCGCAGGTGCTGGGCCGGGTCTTCATGAAACAGCCCTTCGACGACCCCTTCTCGGCGCTCGATGCCGTGCTGCGCGCCCATCCGCCCGGCGGCATGGTGCAGGCAAGCCTGATCGACATCCATGCCGAAGCCACGTCCGAGAAGATGGCGCTCGGCCATTTCTGCGATGGCCGCGCCAGCGCCGTCGTCGGCACCCATACCCATGTGCCGACCGCCGACACGGTGATCCTGCCCGCCGGCACCGCCTACCAGTCCGATGCCGGGATGTGCGGCGATTTCGACAGCGTGATCGGCATGGACAAGGCCGAACCGCTGCGCCGCTTCATCACAGGGATGGCGCGGGACCGTTTTACCCCAGCCACGGGCGCCGCCACGCTTTGCGGTGTTTTTGTCGAAACCGACGACCGCACCGGCCGCGCGGTCAGGGCCGCCCCCCTGCGCGAAGGCGGGCGCTTGACCGCGGCGATGCCATGACGGACCGGCGGCTCATCTATGTCCTTGTCCTGATCGCCTGCGGGCTGGCCTGGGGGTCGACCCAGACGCTGGGCAAACTTGCCGTATCGACCGGGCACCGCCATTTCGGCCTGCTTTTCTGGCAGTTCGTGATCGGCGCGCTGCTTCTGGGCACGCTCCTGACTCTGCGGCGGTCCTGGCCCGTGCTCACACGGGCGCGGCTTGGCTTCGGCCTTGTCATCGCGCTGATCGGGACGATCATTCCGGGTACGACCTTCTTTCTCGCCGTCGCGCATCTGCCGGCGGGGATCATGTCGATCCTGATCTCGACCGTGCCGATGCTGTCCTTTCCCATCGCGCTCGCGCTCGGGATGGACCGTTTTTCGGCGCTGCGGCTGACCGGGCTTCTCTGCGGGCTCGCCGGCGTGGCGCTGATCGCGGGCCCCGGCGCGACCGCGCTGCCGGCGGGGACTGATCCGGTCTGGCTTGCCGTCGCCATGGTGGGCCCGCTCTTCTATGCGATCGAGGGCAATTACGTCGCCCGCTTCGGCACCGCCGGGATGGACGGGTTGCAGGCGATGACGCTCGCCTCGGCCATCGGCGCGGTGCTGACTCTGCCGCTCGCGCTGGGCAGCGGCCAGTTCATCGACCCGTTCCGGCCCTGGGGCACGGCGGAATGGGCGCTCATCGGGTCGTCCGCGGTGCATGCGGTCGCCTATGCGACCTATGTCTGGCTTGCCGCCCATGCCGGCGCGGTCTTTGCCTCGCAGACCTCCTACATCGTGACCGGCACAGGCGTCTTCTGGGCCATGGGCGTGCTCGGCGAACGCCTCTCGCCCTTTGCCTGGGCCGCGCTTGTGCTGATCCTGGCGGGCCTCACCCTTGTGCGCCCGCGCGAC
>JBEIDZ010000255.1:0-4812 GCA_040383215.1 Paracoccaceae bacterium
GAACCCCATCCCCGCATAAGCCAGATGCCCAGGCGATCCAGGATGCCGCTCCGCCACCTGAACGAGCACGCGCAAGGTTCCGACCGCCTCGGTTTCATTGCCCTGCTGCGCCAGGCAGATCGCGAGGCGAAGAATGAAATCCAGTCGTCCTGGCGACAACGCGCACGCTGCGCGCAGCGGCGGTTCCGCCTCGCGCGGCCTGCCGACCGCGAGCAGGATCGCGCCAAGCCAGGCCTGGGACTCGGCGTCGGTCGGCGACAGGGACACGGCCTTGCGCATCGCCTGTTCGGCAGTACGGGCGATGCGCGCATCGGAAGGGAAGCGCCAGTTCTGCGCAAGCATCATCCCCAATGCCCGCCAGGAGAATGCGAAGGCCGGGGCTTTGCGCACAAGCGCGAAGGCGAGTGTTTCCGCATTGCGCATTTCGCCGCGCCCAAGGCAGAGCGTGAACGAGTCGACCTGCGACACCGCGGCGGCCGGCACCGGACCCGGCGAGCCAATCCCGAGAGGATCGACAACGGCCTGATCCATCCGCGACCGGAGCATGGCCTGGTGGCGCATGGTGCCGTCGCGCCGATGCAATGACCGCAGCATGTGCGCGCGACGATCAAGATCGACCGTTGGCCGCCCCATCGCCGTCAAGGAAGCAACCTCTTGGCCCGTCAGCCCCCCGGTCGCCTCGGCGAGATCGTCGGGGCGCAGCCACAGCATCTGCGCCTCGAGGATCATCGCCCGGATCCACCCCCCGATGCCGGCAGGACTGGTCCATCGGGAATAGGCCCGCAGCACGGGCAGAAAGGGCTCGTCGAAGACCAGCGGCCGCTTGCCGTCCCCAAAGGGGCGCAATCCTTCGAGGCAAGCCGCCAGCCAGTCTCGTCGTCCCAGGCACCACGCGAGACGCGCCGCGGTCAGCAGGCGTGGCAGCGAGGGCCGCACGGCAAGCGCGGACCGCATGTCGGCAGTTGCGGTTTCGCGCGCCACTGCGATCTGACCAGGACGCAAGCCGGGGCGTGCCGCGCGCGCAAGAGACGCCAATGCCCTGAAATAGGGATCGTCTTCGCCCATGGTCTGGACATGGCGCTGGACGAGATGGCGCAAGGGCACGAGCATCGCGGGCGCGGACAGCCAGGAGGCGATCTCGTCGCGTGTCGCCGGCGGCGCCGGTGCGGGCGCGTCGGCCAGCAGGCCGAGGCGCTCGAGGTCCCTGGCACGCTCGGGCTTGCAGGCGAACACGCTGCGCACATCCTGCGCCGGCATATCCGCAATCGGAACGAGGACCAGGGGATCACGCGTCAAGGCATGAAGGCCATAGCCAAGTCCGCGAAGGACAGTCACGGCCTCCAGCACGGTCGCCCGGTCCACCGAATCGGCGATCTCCATCGCCACGAGTGGCGATTGGCGCACAAGAAGCCTGCGCGCGCCCATGACGACATCCGCCGTGCATTGACCGTCAGCGATCCGCAGGACATCGCATGATGTGATGGCATGACGATCGGCGATGTCGTCCAGGGATTCCAGGAGGGCATCGACCTGCCGCAACGGGGTCGATGGGGCGCAGGACGCAGGGAAATCCTGCTGCAAGGAAGATAGGCTACGCCACGCCCCACAACGCGCCGATGCCAGCATCATCGCATCGAGGCCATTCTCGCGCATATTGTGCGCCAGCAATCGGACCGAGTCCGCGTCCGCCTCGATGGCCAGGATACGCCCGGAAGGCCCGCACGCCGCGGCCGCGAGCATCGCATGCACGCCGCCCCCCGCGCCGACATCGACCATCTGGAGGCCCGGTCGTGCGAGGCAGAGGATGAGTTGCGCGATCTCGTCGCCCCAGTCCTCCGAGTTGCCGATTTCGAGGCAATCGCGCGCGGGGGCATGCGGTGAGGCGGCGACCCGCAAGGCGATGCCGGCAGACCCGGTCACGACCGCCTCTCCGGCGATGGGTCGTCTCTGCGCAGACGGTGGCGAAGGATCCGCAGCCGAAGCGCCGTCTCGGGCGCATGAAGCCCGGTCGCGACCGCTTGTTCGCAAAGGGTGACTGCAACGCGCGCTGCGTCCACCCCCCTTCCGATCATGCAGCTTGCAGTCGCCTCGTATACGGCTGCCCGGTACCAAGGCGAAAAGGCGCGGCCGATCGGGAGGCTGTCGAAGCGCGGGAGCGGCGGCAGGAAAGGCAGGTCGACGGAGACCGGAATTCGGTTATCCAGGAGATGTCGCAGAACACCGAGCGCGGCGCCACGGCGGCCCAGCTCCAGTTCGATGCGCACGCGCGACATGGCGATCGCGAAATTGGGTGCATGGTCGGGCGCGCGTGCAGCGAGGGCCAGACACCGCGATGCGCGTAACAGCCGCGCCACACGCAGCTCTGCGGGCACGGAAGGAGCATGCGCATCGAGCCAATCCGCGAGCGCAGCCTCGAGGACGGGCGGAATGTCGACCTTTGGCCAGGATCGCGCGAGACGCATCGCAAAGGGCAAGCGCGCGAGCAGAATCGACCGGTCGACGGCGCCGGTCGCGGGAGGATCCGGCGCCAAGGCGGGACAAGCCAAGCCACGTTCTGCCAGGACCGGAGACGCAGACCGGCTCAAGCCGAAGACCGCGCCCTCCTGCAACGGATCCTCGGCGCCGTCCAAAGCAAGCCAGATACGCGGCGCCAGCACGCCGAGCCCCGGAACGAGCAGGAATGGATCAAGGCCATAGGCCGAGAAGATGTCAGCCCAGGTGCCACGTCGAGCCGGTTCGCCCTGCGCATCTGCCAGCAGCGCAACGGCCGGTAGCAAGCGCAAGACCCTTGCCGTCAAGCCCTCGGGCGCAAGCGGCGGCGCGGTCGGTGTCGATGCCCCGGAAATCACGGCAAGGTCGATCTCGCGCGCCGCCGTCAGGGGCGGATCATCGTGGGCGCCCGCATCACGAAGGCTTCGGAGCTGCGGACATCCGTTGCGTGCCGCACTCGCGACGAGCAGGCTCGCCGCATCGTCGGAGGATGCGACGAACCGAACGCTGCCGGCCGGCCCGACGGCCCGCGCCGCCAGGAGAGCACGCGCACCGAGCCCGGGTGCAAGATCGACCACCGTCCCGCCCGGCCGCAACAGACGCGACAGGAAGATATGCTCGGCGTCTTCGCCCGTTGCCGGTGCCAGAAGCACGGCGAGCTCATTCGTGTCGACATCGCCGGGTGCGAGCAGAAGCGGAGCTTCAGGCCCAGGCAGGAGGATGGCGGTGTGGGGAGGCAGCGTGCCGCGCCTCGGCACCGCCGGCACATTCCCCCCGCGAGGCGGCACCGCGATCCGGTGCAGCAGCGCCTCGAAGCCGCGTGCGAAGGTTGTCGCGTCGAGCAGAGGCGCCGAACGCATGCGCGCGCGTGCACTGGCCCGGAAGGCGGCGAGGGCCGGCAGATCGGCCGCCAGCCGCGCCGCGATCGCGGCGAAGTCTTCGGGCGAGGACGCCACCAGGTGATCGAGACCCAGGGCCCGGCTGAGACTGGCGCCGACACGCGCGGCATGCCGGTCACCCGCAAGCGTCACGACCGGTACACCCATCCAATGCGCCTCGCAGGTCGTGGTCGTTCCATTGTAGGGAAAACTGTCGAGGGCTATGTCGATCCGTTCATAGGCCTGAAGATGCAGATCCAGATTGGCCTGCCAGTCCTGGAAGTCGATCCGCGATGTCGCAATGCCCAGGCCCGCGAACATGCCCAGCAGACGTGCGCGGGTTCCCGCGTCGCGCGCGTCACGAGATTTGAGCAACAGGCGCGATCCAGGTACTGCAGCCAGGGCTCCGGCCCAGAGCCTTGCCGTAGCGGGCGACAGCTTGGCGAAGTTGTTGAAGGAACCGAAGGTCACGACGCCCGTCGACAAGGCCGGCAGACGGGTCGGCTCCACCGGGCTCGGAGGCGGCTCGTAGCACAGGAAACATCCCGGCAGCCGCGCGAGACCCTCGACCGCCAGGGCATCGCTGCCGGGCGGATCGGTCACCGCGTCGACGATCCGGCAATCGATCGCGGCAAGCCCCGTCGACGCCGGGTACCCCAGCCAGGTCGCCTGGACCGGCGCCGGCTTGCGCGCGAACACACCGAGCCGGTTGCCACCGGTATGCCCCGCGAGGTCGATCAGGACATCGACCTGGTCTTCGGCGATCACGCGCGCCATCGCGTCGTCGGAAAGCCCGGCGCAATCGCGCCAGACATCGCTGCGCGCGCGCAACGCCCGGGTATATCCGTCCGGCGCACGGACATCCGAATAGAAAGCGATCTCGACCGCCGTCTTGTCGAACGCGTCGATCAGTGGCTTCAGGAAGAACGCCACGGGATGGGCGCGCAGATCCGGGGACACGAAGCCGACCCGCATTCGCCGCTCACGCCGCGCCGATAGGCCCGCCGGCCGCTGCCAGGCGAGATGTGCCTGCTGCACGCGTCCCCACGCGCGATGCGCTACGATCAAATCCGCGGGCGCGAGATCATCGGCATAGCTCAGCGCGAAAAGAAGCTTCGACAAGGCCTGACGCGCGCTTGCCGGGATGTCAGGGCCAAGACGAGATGCCGCCGCCATCGCGGCGCGCGTCGCGGCGCGCGCTGACGCGCCATCACCCTGCCTGACATGGACGCCTGCGAGGGTCGCCAGCGCCTCGATCCGCTCGGGGTCGAGACGCAATGCCGCCAGCGCGTGCGCCAGCGCCTCGTCGAGACGCCCCGCCCCTTCGCATGCGGCGGCAAGATTGATGCGCAGCCCCACATCGTCGGGGCCATGCGCGAGAGCCGCGCCGAGTGCCTCGATCGCCGCATCGAAATGCGGGCGCGCCATCAGCGCCAGCCCCAGC
>JBEIDZ010000256.1:0-4802 GCA_040383215.1 Paracoccaceae bacterium
CCAGCATCAGAAGCGTGACAAAGGGCGTCCATTGCCAGATGTCGACGACGGCCAGCACCATGATCGCGGGCCATTTCTCGGTCAGGAAGGGGACATAGGCAAAGCCCAGCGCCCCCATCGCGTCATTCACCGGGCCAAGGTAGGGATGAAAGACCATCCGCGCGATCAGCGCCACGCCCACCGGGGCCAGAAACATCGGCAGCAGGAAGGCCACGCGGTAAAGCGGCGTGCCGCGCACGTTGTGATGAAGCGCAAGCGCGAGCGCAAAGCCCAGCACGAACTGGACGGCGACCGACAGGAAGGTGATGAGCGCGGTTGTCCAGATCGAGGTCCAGAACCGCGCCGAGGTCGCGATCTCGGCATAATTGTCGAGCCCGACGAAACGCGGCGGCGTGGGCGGCACGACGCGCACCGTCTGGAACGAGACGGTCAGCGCATAGATCAGCGGAAAGAGCGACACGACCAGCACGACCAGAAAGGCCGGCCAGATGAACAGGTACTTGATCCTGTCCCGGGTCGCCGCCTCTGCCGTCATCCGCCCCCCCTGAAGCCGCCCGACCATCATTGCCCCGAGTCGCGCCGCAACGCAACAGGAAATGTAGCGAAACTACGTATGCCACGGCACGGTTCGGCGCAGAGTGGGGTTTTGCACATGCAGAAACGGAAGGGCACGGCGTTGGGTATCAAACTGGTTGCAATCCCCCGGTCATAATGTAGTTTAACTACGGAATTCCGGAGTCTCCCGATGCCGACCCTGCCCAGCCTCCACCACCTCTCGCCGGACAGCGGCGCGCTCAGCGCGCGGACCGGGCGCTATGAGAAGTGTCTCTCGGACCTCGCCGGACTTTATGCCGACGATACCGCCTTTTCCACTATCCTCGCCGAGGGCGATCCCGTCGTCTATGCGGTCGAGGAGGTGCGGCCGAGCAGCCGCGCCGGCGACATCGCCTTTGGCACGACATGGATGCAGCCGGGGCGCATCGGGGCCGAGTACTTCATGACGCGCGGCCACATCCACGCCATCGCCGACCGGCCAGAGACCTATCGCGGCGAAACCGGCCATGGGCTCATGGTGATGGAAGACCCCGCCGGCCGGGTCGAACTGCGCGAGATCACACCCGGCGCGACGGTCTATGTCCCGGGTTTCTGGATTCACCGCAGCGTCAACATCGGCGCGGGGCCGCTGGTGATGACCTGGGCCTATCCGGCCGATTCGGGCCAGAATTACGGCATCATCGCCCGGTCGAACGGCATGGCCGTGCGCATCATGGCCGATGGTGACGGCTGGCGCGCCGTCCCGAACCCCGCCTACCGCCCCCGCAGCCCCGCTGAAATTGCCGCCATCCACGCGACCGGAGAGTGACGCGATGTTCGACCTGATCGCCCGCCACGGCGTCGTGCCCGTGATCGCGCTTGACGATGCCGCCGCCGCCCTGCCGCTGGCCGATGCACTGATCGAAGGCGGGCTGCCGCTGGCCGAGATCACCTTCCGCACCGCCGCCGCGCGCGACACCATCGCCGCCATCGCCCGCCACCGCCCCGCCATGGCCGTGGGCGCCGGCACCGTCCTGACCGAAGACCAACTCGACGCCGCCGCCGACGCCGGCGCGCGCTTCGCGCTCGCTCCCGGGCTCGACCCGGCCATGCTTGCCCATGCTGCGCGCCGCGGCCTGCCCTTTACGCCCGGCATCATGACGCCGTCCGACCTTCAGGCCGCGCTCCGCCACGGCTGCGGGCTCGTCAAGTTCTTTCCCGCCACGGCGGCAGGCGGGCCGGCGATGCTGCGCGCCATCGCCGCGCCCTTTGCCCATACCGGCATCGGCTTCAACCCCACGGGCGGGGTCACCCTCGACACCCTCGGCGACTGGCTCGCCCTGCCCGAGGTGCGCGCCGTCGGCGGCACCTGGATCGCAACCCGCGCCGACATCGCCGCCGGCCGCTGGGACCGCATCGCCGCCAATGCCCGCGCCGCCGTCGACCGCGTCGCCGCGATCCGGGCGGCCCCGTGACACCCGCCACCGTCCCGACTTTCTGGTTCATCGGCGTCACCACCGCGCAATCCTCGATCATGCGCGTCTTTCCGGAATGGGCGCGCCATCTGGGCCTCGGCCAGGTCGCCATGCGCGGCATCGACCTCGTCCCCCACGACCGCCCCGCCCGCTACCGCGAGGTAGTGGCTTTCCTGAAGTCCGACCCCCTGTCGCGCGGCGCGCTGGTGACGACCCACAAGCTCGACCTCTTCGCCGCCGCCCGCGACCTCTTCGACAGGATCGACCCCCTCGCGCAGCTGATGGAGGAGACGAGCTGCCTGTCCAAGCGCGACGGCAAGCTCATCTGCCATGCCAAGGACCCGGTCTCCTCGGGCCTCGCGCTCGACGGCTTCCTGCCGCCGGGCCATTTCGCCCGCACCGGGGCCGAGGTCTTTTCCATGGGCGCAGGCGGCTCGACCATCGCGCTGACCTGGCATTTGTCGCAGGCCGCGCGCGGCGCTGACCGCCCATCGCGCATCATCGTCTCCAACCGCAGCCAGCCCCGGCTCGACCACCTGCGTGCGATCCATGCCGGCCTCGGCCACGGCATCCCGGTCGACTGCGTGCTCGCCCCCCGCCCCGACGACAATGACCGCGTCCTGGCCGGCCTCTCCCCCGGCGCGCTTGTGATCAACGCGACCGGGCTCGGCAAGGATGCGCCGGGCTCGCCCCTTCCCCCTGCGGCGCGCTTTCCCCAAGGCGCCATCGCCTGGGACCTCAACTACCGCGGCGACCTCGTCTTTCTTGACCAGGCCCGCGCCCAGGCCGCCACCCGCGGGCTCCAGGTCGAGGATGGCTGGACCTATTTCATCCACGGCTGGACCCAGGTCATCGCCGAGGTCTTCGACATCGCCATCCCGACCTCGGGCCCCGGTTTCGACGCCATCGCCGCCATAGCCGCCCGCGCCGCGGCCCGCCCGGCATGAGCGCGATCCTGATCACCCCCCGCGCCCTCTCGCGCGGGCACCCGGCACTCGCGGCGCTCACCGACCGGGGCTACCGCCTCGTCATGCCCGCCCCCGGCGCGACGCCCGACGAGGCGACGCTGATCGCCGCCCTTCCCGGCTGCGTCGGCTGGATCGCCGGCGTCGAACCCGTCAGCGAGGCCGCCATCGTCGCCGCCGATGCGCTGCGTGTCATCAGCCGCAACGGCACCGGCGTCGACAACCTGCCCCTCGCCGCGCTGGCGCAGCGCGGCATCCGCGTCCTGCGCGCCGAAGGAGCGAATGCGCGCGGCGTCGCCGAACTCGCGCTGGCCCTCACGCTCGCCGGCCTCCGCCGGATCGTGGCAACCCACGAAGGCATGCGCGCCGGCCACTGGCCCCGCCACCCCGGGCGCGAAATCGCGGGCGCCCGCATCGCCGTCATCGGCCTTGGCGCGATCGGGGCAGCCTATGCCCGGATGTGCCTCGACCTTGGCGCCCAGGTCGCGGCCTTCGACCCCTTCGCCCCGACGGACCGCCTGACCCACCCCGCGCTGACCCGCGCCCCGCTCGACGCCGCGCTCGCAGGGGCCGAGGCGGTGAGCCTGCACTGCCCCATGCCGGCCGATGGCCGCCCGCTCCTGACCGCGGCCCGGCTTGCCCTGCTGGCCCCCGGCGCCACGGTCGTCAACACCGCCCGCGCCGGTCTCATCGACGAATCGGCCCTCCTTGCCGCGCTCGACACCGGCCAGGTCGCGACCTGTGCAGTGGATGTCTTTGCCGCCGAACCCCCCGCGCCCTCGGCGCTGACCGCCCATCCCGGCGTGATCCTGACCAGCCATATCGGCGGCTTCACCCGCCCCTCGGTCGAGCGCAGCACCCGCGCCGCCGTCGACAACCTGCTCGCAGCCCTCGATGCGCCTCTCATCTGACCCCGCCACCGCCTGGCCCGCTCCGGGCACGCTGGCGCTCGTCTGGCTCGGCCAGGCGGGCTTCTGGGTCGACACCGGCACGCACCGCGTCCTGATCGACCCCTATCTCTCCGACAGCCTCGCGCAAAAATACGCCGGTCGCATGCCCGACCATCGCAGGATGATGCCCCCGCCCGTCCTGCCCGACGACCTGCCGCGCCCCGATCTCGTGCTCGTCACCCATGCCCACACAGACCACATGGACCCCGATACGCTCGCCCCGCTCGGCCGCCGCTTCCCCGGCCTGCCCGTCGTCGTGCCCGCCGCCGCGGCCGAGACCGCCGCCGCCCGGATCGGCCCGGCCGCCCGCCTGATCTTCGCCGATGCAGGCGACACGTCAGAGCCCCTGCCCGGCCTGCGCCTCACGGTCCTGCCGGCCGCGCATGAAACGCTGGCCCGCGATGCCGCCGGCCGCCATCTCTTTCTTGGCTACGGCCTCTCGGTTCCCGGCCTGACGCTCTACCATTCCGGCGACTGCATCCCCTTTGACGGCCTCCTGCCGGCGCTCCGCGGCCTTGCCCCCGACATCGCGCTTCTGCCCGTCAACGGGCGCGACCCCGCGCGGCTTGCCGCCGGCATCCCCGGCAACTTCACCCTTGCCGAAGCCATCGACCTTGCGCGCGCGGCCGCCATCCGTTTCCTGATCCCGCATCACTTCGGGATGTTCGCCTTCAACACCTGCGATGTGGCCGAGATCGACCGCGCCGCCGCCACCACCGCCCGGCCGCAGATCCTGCGCCCCGTCCCGGGTGCCACCCTCCGCATTAAGGCGACAGATGGACCACACCCGGACCCCCGGCGTTGAAGACAGCCTGCTCGAGGTGATCGCCCGCCGCCTGCCCGACCTGCGCAAATCCGACCGGCGCGTGGCCGACACC
>JBEIDZ010000257.1:0-4753 GCA_040383215.1 Paracoccaceae bacterium
CCCGTACGCGGAAGAGCGCACGTTGCAATACGGCGACGACGTGCGCTCCGCCGACGGTCCCTAGAGAACGCTCCCTCCGACTCACCCGTGTTCAGCCGTGCCGGGAATCACGCCCGGCTTCGTCTTCTCCTCGGTCGGTTTCGTCGATGCGGTGGCGCTGGACGATACCCATGTCCAGATCAACATCTCGGCACCCAACCCGATCGCCTTCGGGCTGCTGGCCGAGGTCTACGTCCATTGCAAGGACAGCTACGCCGCGATGACGCTCGATCAGGCCGCGACCACGCCGATCGGCTCGGGCTCCTACAAGCTCGCCTCCTGGACGCCCGGCTCGGAAGTCGTGCTGGAAAAGGTCCAGGACCCCGGCAACTTCCAGAAGATCGTCTGGCGCATCATTCCGGAAGCCTCGACCCGGTCGGCCGAGCTGATCGCCGGAAATGTCGACATCATCACCAACGTTGCACCCGACCAGCTTGACGCCGTGAACAATTCGGGCACGGCCAAGGTCCAGTCGGTGCAGGGCACCCGCCGCATCTATGTCGGCTTCAACCTGTCCGAACCCTTCGCCGCCATGCCCGGGGGCGACGCGATCCAGGACCCGGCCGTGCGCCGCGCCCTGCAATATGCGGTCGACGTGCCAACGATCTGCGCGCAACTCCTGAACTTTCCCTGCGTGCGCGCGACCGGCATCGTCAACGCGCCGAATGCCAACCCCAATCTCGAACCCTATCCCTACGACCCGGCGATGGCCGAAAAGCTGCTTGACGAAGCCGGCTGGCCGCGCGGCGAGGATGGCAACCGCTTTACCATCCGCTTCCAGGGGCCGCGGGGGCGCTACCTCAACGACGAAAACGTTGTGCTGGCGATCGCCCAATACCTTCGGGACGTCGGGCTCAACGTCGAACTCGACATCATGGAATGGGGCTCGGTCTATGTGCCCCTGATCCGCGAACGCAACGTCGGCCCGCTCTTCTTCCTCGGCTCGGGCGGGGCGCTCTGGTCGCCGCTTTACGACATGACCGACCTTGCCAAGGTCGACAGCGGCACGAACTACACCCATTGGGACGATCCGCGCTGGTTCGACCGCTGGGCCGACATCTCGGCCGCCAAGACGCCCGAAGAACAGCGCGTCATCATCGACGAGATGCTGAAGGTCTTCTACGACGACGGTCCCTGGCTCCACCTCTACTTCCAGCCGGACTTCTACGGCGTCTCCAACCGCCTGAACTGGACCGCCCGGCCTGACGAGAAGGTCTATCTCTTCAATGCCGCACTGAACTGACAGCCTGGCCGCGCGGGGGGCACCCCCCCGCGCGGCTACCTCCGGAAAGCCGAAACGCCCGCATGTGGACCTTCATCCTTCGCCGCCTGCTGCAAAGCGTGATCGTCATCCTCGGGGTGACGCTCATCAGCTTCCTGTCGCTGCAGATGGGTGGCGATCCGACCTACCTCTTCGTTTCCGAACGGGCGACCGAGGAAGAGATCGCGATGGTCCGTGCCGCGCTCGGCTTCGACAAGCCGCTGCACGTGCAGTATCTGACCTACCTCGGCAACGTGATGCAGGGCGAATTCGGCAATTCGCTCAGCTACCGCCAGCCTGCGATGGACATCGTACTGGGTGCGCTGCCCGCGACGATCGAGCTGACCCTCTTTGCCATGCTCTTTGCCATCTCGCTGGCCATCCCCTTCGGCGTCTTTGCCGCGATCTACCGCGGGACCGCGATCGACGGCGGCATCATGACCGTCGCGATGTTCGGCCAGTCCATCCCGGGCTTCTGGCTCGGGATCATGATGATCCTCTTCTTCGGTCTCTACCTGTCGTGGTTCCCGATCTCGGGCCATGTCCCCTTCCTGATGCCCCTGATCAGCGGCGACCCGGCAACCGCCTTTGCGAACCTGCCGCGTGCGCTTTATCACGTCGCACTGCCGGCCATCGCCGTCGGCTTCTATTCGCTCTCGCGCAATGCCCGCCTCGTGCGTTCCTCGATGCTCGAGGTGCTGGGCCAGGACTACGTGCGCACCGCGCGCTCCAAAGGCCTGACGGAACGCGCAGTTGTCGTGCACCATGCGCTGCGCAATGCCTGGCTGCCCGTCGTGACGATGATCGGCCTCGAATTCGGCTTCCTTCTGGGCGGCGTCGTGGTGATCGAAACCGTGTTCAGCTGGCCCGGGATCGGCCGGCTCGTCTTCAACGCGATCAACCAGCGCGACATTCCGGTGGTGCAGGCTGCAGTCATCGTCCTGTCTCTCATCTTCATCGCGCTGAACCTCATCGTCGACCTCGTCTATGCCCGCATCGACCCGCGCGTCAGGCTTTGAAGGATCGCAGGATGGCAGACACGACCGGAACGTCCGTCCCCGAACCCCGTCGCGGCAGTCACCTGTCGCGCGAAGGCGGACGCGCCCTGCGCAGCATGGTCGCCGCCAAATGGCCGCTGATCGCGCTTCTCGTCCTGCTTGTGACCGTCTTTGTCGCCGTCCTGGGGCCCGCACTCGCCCCGATGGACCCCAACCGCCAGAACATCATCCTGCGCCTTGCCCCGCCGCTGGCCGAGGGTCCGAACGGCCAGATGTTTCTCATGGGGTCCGATGCGCTGGGCCGTGACGTGTTTTCCCGCCTGCTCTATGGCGCGCGCGTATCGCTCCTTGTCGGGATCGCCGTCATCGTCGTGGGCGGCACCATCGGCGTCACCGCGGGTCTGGTTTCGGGCTATTTCGGCGGCTGGACCGACGACGTCATCATGCGCCTGGGCGATATCCAGCTTGCCTTTCCCTTCATCCTTCTTGCGATCATGTTCCTCGTCGTGCTCGGTCCGGGGCTGCTCAACCTCATCCTTGTGCTCGGGATCGGCCAATGGGTGACCTATGCGCGGATCGTGCGGGCCCAGACGCTGTCCCTGCGCGAAAAGGAATTCGTCGAGGCAGCACGCGCCCTCGGCGATGGCACGGGCGCGATCATCTTCCGCACGATCCTGCCGAACATCGTGGCCCCGCTGACCGTCATCGCCAGCTTCAACGTCGCCTCGGTGATCCTGGCCGAGGCGTCGCTCTCCTTCCTCGGCCTCGGCGTGCCGCCCGAGGTACCGACCTGGGGTTCGATGCTGGCGCAAAGCCGCGACCAGCTCATCGCGAACAAATGGTGGCTCGCGATCTATCCGGGCCTCGCCATCGTGCTCACGGTGCTGAGCTTCAACATCATGGGGGACTGGCTGCGCGACTTCCTCGACCCCCGTCTCAAGGAAAAGGGCTGATCCCATGAAGGTTGCCGTCATCGGCGCAAGCTTTGCCCAGGCCGCCTACCTGCCCGCGCTGGCCCATGTCCCGGGCGCCAAGGTCACGGCCATCGCCTCGGCCCGTCTGTCAAGCGCCCAAGCGGCGGCCGACAGGTTCGGCATCCCCCACGCCACCGACGACTGGGAGAGGATGCTCGAAACCCACGAGTTCGACCTGGTCTGCATCGCCACGCCGACCGTCCTGCATGCCCCCCAGACGCTCAAGGCGCTGTCGCGCGGCGCGCATGTGCTCTGCGAAAAGCCCACCGCCATGACCGCGGCCGAGGCCGGGGCGATGCGCGACGCCGCCGCCGCTGCGGGCCGCATCGCGATGATCGACCACGAACTGCGCTTCAACCCCAACCGCCGCCGGATCGCCCGGATGATCCGCGAGGGTGATCTTGGCGAAATCCGCCACGTCAACATCGCCAACATCGGCAACAGCTGGGCCGACCCGGCCAGCCGCCCCCGTGGCGACTGGTGGAGCGATGCCGCCCAGGGCGGCGGCCGGCTGGGTGCCAACGGCAGCCATCAGGTCGACATGCTGCGCTGGTGGCTGGGCGAGGTCGCCTGGGTCACGGGCGCCGCGCCGGTGATGGTCCCCGCCCGCATCGACAAGGCCACCGGCACCGCCTGGACCGCCACCGCCGACGATGTCGCCTGGCTGGGGCTCGAGATGGAACGGGGCGCGCTCGCCCATGTCTTCATGTCCGGTGTCGCCGCCCACAACATCGGCAACCTCACGCAGGTCTTCGGGTCAAAGGGCACGATCACGCTCGACAATGCCGACGAAAAGCTCTGGTTCGCCCGGGCGGGGCAAAGCTTCGAAGAGATCACCGAGACCGATCCGAATGCAGCCCTTCCCGGCCTGAACAAGGGCATCTGGAATGTCTCGGTCGTCGCACTCCTGCGCGAAATGGCCGCCGCCATCGCCGAGGGGCGCCCGCCCCGCGAAGGCGCCACCTTCGAGGATGGCCTGCGCAACCAGAAGGTGCTCGACGCCGTCCGCATCAGCGGGACCGAACGCCGCTGGGTCCGTCCGTGACCACCGCTGCGCCACCGCTCGACCGCCAGCGCATCATCGTCACCGGCGCGGCGATGGGCCTTGGCGCGGCCATCGCCCGGTATCTCGCGGGTCAGGGTGCGCAGCTCGTGCTGATCGACCGCGACGCCGCGCGCATGGCCGAAACCGCGGCCCTCTGCCCCGGGGCAACCGCGATCGTGGCCGACCTGTCCGACAGTGCCGACACCGCCCGCGCCGCGGCCGAAGCCGCCCGAGCGCCCGTCGACACGCTCATCCACAACGCCGCCATCCTGCGGGTCGAGGCCGTCGATGTCGTCCCGCTCGCCACCTTCGAGGCGACGCTGAACGTCGGCATCCGCGCCGGGCACATGCTGACCCAGGCCGTCTGGCCCGCCATGCGCGCCCGCGGCGGCATGCTGGTCTATGTCTCCTCCCGCTCGGGGATCGAAGGCTTCGC
>JBEIDZ010000258.1:0-4744 GCA_040383215.1 Paracoccaceae bacterium
AAGAAGCCAGAGCGTTGTCCAGAGCCCCTGCAGGATCAGCGGCGCATAGGCGGGCAGCCAGTCCCAGCGCAGGGTGAGCGCGCACCACAGGACGAGCGCGGCCGCGAGGCCAATCAGGATCAGGCGGTGCGGGGCCAGGAGCGCGGTCATGGATGCACCGCCGGCGGGCCAGCCGGCCGGGCCGGGCCGGTGGCACTGTCACCGCGCGCCGGAGTGCGGCCCTGCACGGAACCCGGAGCCAGATCACCGGGGGGAAGGTGGGCGAGGGGATGAAGTCTGCGCATCATGCGCCAAGGCTTGCGGGGCGCGCCTCACCGCGTCGGGCGCGGGCTTCGAGGCGGCGGAAGACAACGGCCGAGACGAGCGTGACGGCCAAGTAGAGCAGGCCCGCGGCGATATAGAAGGTGAAATATGCCCGTGTCGAGGACGCAGCCTGCCGGGTTTCGAGGGTCAGTTCGGCGAAGCCCACGATTGCGAGCAGTGCCGTATCCTTGGTCGCGATGAGCCAGAGATTGGCGAGGCCCGGCAGCGCATGGGGCAGCATCGCGGGCAGCGTGACGCGGCGCAGGAGCTGGCCGGAGGTCAGCCCATAGGCGCGGCCGGCCTCGATCTGGCCCGGGGGGATGGCGAGGATCGCGCCGCGCAGCACCTCGGTCGCATAGGCGCCCTGGACGATGCCAAGAACCCAGATGCCGGCGGCGACACCCGAGACCTGCACGGTGCCATAGCCGAGCGCGGCGGCGGCGCGGTTCAGAAGGTCTGTTCCTATGAAATAGAGGATGAGGATCAGGACGAGTTCGGGAACGGCGCGCACCACGGTCGTATAGACGGCGAGAAGATCGCGCGTGACGGGGCCGCCCGAAAGCTTGCCCAATGCGCCGAAAAGGCCGATCACGAGGCCGAAGGCAAAGGCGCCGGCCGCGATCTGGAGCGAATGTGCGAGCCCGCGCAGGAGGTTCCCCCCCCAGCCGGGGGGGGAGAGGGCGAGAAGGTCGAGGCTGGGGCCGAAGCTGGCCGCGAGCCAGTCCAAGGCCGCGGCTCAGAGGATCGGGGCGGCGAAGTAGCGGGACGTGATCTCGGCATGGGTGCCGTCGGCGATGATCGCGGAGATGCCGGCATTCAGCGCCTCGCGCAGCGCATCCTCGCCCTTGCGGACGCCCGCGCCGACGCCAAGGCCGAGGATCGAGGGATCGTCGGCGACGGGGCCCACGATCTCGCAGCAGGCGCCGGCGTCGGTCGCGACGAAATCGGCCATGGCGATGCTGTCGGCCTGGATCGCGTCGAGCCGACCGGCGACGAGGTCCTGGTTGGCTTCGTCCTGGGTCTGGTAGATGCGGATTTCAGCCCCGGTGAAATAGGTCTGGGCATAGTCCTGGTGGATGGTCGAGGCCTGCACGCCGATGATCCTGCCCGCAAGGCCTTCGGGCGTGGGGGCGATGCCCGACCCCTTGGCGGCGACGACCACGGTGGGGGTGTTGTAATAGGTGTCCGAGAAGTCGATGGTTTCCATCCGCGCCTCGGTGATCGACATCGAGGCCATGATGACATCAATCTGGTTGCCGGTCAGCGAGGGGATGATGCCGTCCCAGGCGACGGGGGTGATGACGCAGTCGAGCTTGGCCGCGGCGCAGACGGCGCCGATGATGTCGACTTCCCAGCCGACCCAGTTGCCGGCGGCATCGGGCGAGGCGAAGGGGGGATAGGGTTCGGCGGCGATGCCGATGCGGACCTGGTCCTGGGCGGCGGCCGCGCCGGCGGCAAGCGCGACGGCAGCGGCAAGGGTCATGCGGCGGGTAAAGGTCATGGCGTCGTCTCCCTGATGGCGGGGCCTTGTGCCCCTTGTCTGCGGCGGTCCGGATCGGACCGGCGGTTCATTCGATATTGAAGTAACCCCGATTCACCCCGATTGTGCAAGCAAAACGGGCCGGTGACCCCGGGGGAAGGCAGAGATGACGGTGATGACGGTGGGGCAGGCGCTGGTGGCGGGATTGCGCGCGCGGGGCGTGGACACCGTCTTTGGCATTCCCGGCGTGCATACGATCGAGCTCTACCGCGGCCTGGCCGGATCGGGCCTGCGCCATGTCACGCCGCGCCACGAGGCGGGGGCGGGCTTCATGGCCGACGGCTATGCGCGGGCGACGGGGCGGCCGGGCGTGGCCTTTGTCATCACCGGGCCGGGGCTGACCAATGCGCTGACCCCGATGGCGCAGGCGCGGGCCGACAGCGTGCCGATGCTGGTCGTGTCGGGTGTCAACCCGGTTGCGACCTTCGGGCAGGGGCATGGGTATCTGCACGAACTGCCTGATCAGCAGGGGCTGGCCGCGCAGGTGGCGCTGCGGTCGCTGCGGGTGGAACGGGCGGAGGATCTGGGCCCGGTGCTGGATGCCGCCTGGGGCGTCTTTGCCGGCGGGCGGGCGGGACCGGTCCATGTCGAGGTGCCGCGGGACGTGATGGGACTGCCGGCAGGCGCGCAGACCGCCGTGACCCTGCCTGCGCTGCTGCGGGCAGGCGAGGCAGAGGTCGCGGCGGCGGCGGCGCAGCTGGCAGCGGCGGAGCGGGTGGTGATCCTCGCAGGCGGCGGTGCTGCGCGCGCCGGCGCGGCGGTGGCGTGGCTGGCAGAGCGGCTGGATGCGCCGGTGGTGCTGACGGTCAACGGGCGGGGGCTCCTGCATGGCGGGGCGCTCGTCGTGCCGGCGTCGCCTTCGCTTCTGGCGGTGCGGGCCCTGCTGGCGGGGGCGGACTGCGTCCTCGCGCTTGGGACCGAGATCGGGCAGACCGATTTCGACATGTATGCGACCGGGACGATGCCCGCGATGCCGGGGCTGATCCGGGTGGATGTTTCGGGCGCAGCGCTGGCGGCACGGCCGGCGGATCTGGTGATCGCGGGGGACGCGGGCGATGTCGCGGAGCGGCTCTCTTCGCTGGTCGGCCCGCGGGCGGGCGACGGGGCAGCGCGGGCGGCAGCGGCACGGGCGGCGGCCTGGGCCGAGATCGGCAGGGCGATGCAGGCGCAGGTCGCGATCCTGGAAGCGATGCGGGCGGCGGTGCCCGGGGCCTTCATCGTGGGGGATTCGACCCAGCCCGTCTATGCCGGCAATCTCTGGTACGACCACGATCTGGCCGGTGGCTGGTTCAATGCGGCGACCGGATACGGGGCGCTCGGCTATGGCATACCGGCGGCGATCGGGGCGGCGGTCGGGCGGGCGAAGCGGCCGGTGATCTGCCTGACCGGCGACGGGGGCGCGCAGTTCGCGCTCGCCGAGATGATGGTGGCGGTGCAGGAGAGGCTACCCGTGACCTTCGTGGTCTGGAACAATCGCGGCTATCGCGAGATTGCCGAGGCGATGGCGGGGGCGGGTGTGCCGGTGATCGGCTGCGACCCGGCGCCGCCGGATTTCGCGCGGCTGGCGACGGCCTTTGGGATGGGGCATGTCGCGGTGGAGGCTGATCCGGCGGCGGTGGCGCGGGCGATGCGCGGCGGGGGCGGCGGGCCGCGGATGGTGGAGATCGTGGTGGCATGATGCAGGAAGACGGGAACGGGCGGGGCTGGCGGTTCACCCGCGCCGTGACGCGGCAACCGGGACCCGAGGCGGCGGCGGGGCTGCGGGCGCAGGATGCGGGCAATCCCGACCCGGTGCGGATGGCGCGGCATCATGGCGTCTATGTCGCGGCGCTGCGGGATGCGGGGGTCGCGGTGACCGAGCTTCCCCCGGCGCCGGGCTTTCCAGATGCGCAGTTCGTGGAGGATACTGCGCTCTGCCTGCCCGAAGGCGTGGTGCTGATGCGCCCCGGCGCGCCGAGCCGGATGGGCGAGGTCGCGGAGATGGAGCCGGCGCTGGCGGGAATGTTCCCCGCGCTGCGGCGGATCGCCGGGCCGGGGCATGTGGAGGCGGGCGACATCCTGTGGACCGGGCGCGAGGTTCTGGTCGGCCTGTCGGCGCGGACCGACGCGGCGGGGGTGGAGGAATTGCGCAGGATCCTCGCATCCTGGGGCCATGTGCTGCGGGTCGTGCAGACCCCGCCGGGGGTGCTGCATTTCAAGACCGACTGTTCGCTGCTCGGGCCGGGAACGGTCCTTTCGACCGCGCGGCTGGCAGCATCGGGATGCTTTGCGGACTATGACGTCGTCATCGTCCCGGCTGGAGAGGAGGCGGCGGCCAACCTGATCCGGGTCAATGGCCATGTGCTGATGGCCGAAGGGTTCCCGCGCACGGCGGCGATGTTGCGGGCCGCCGGGTACGAGGTCCGCGAATTGCCCAATTCGGAATGCGCGCTGATCGACGGCGGGATGTCCTGCCTGAGCCTGCGGTTCTGAGAGAGGCGTCAGAGGCCTGTTTCAGCGCGGAAGGCAGCCCAGTCGGCGGGCGTGTCGAGGTCGCGCCGGGCGTTGCGGCCGGGCAGCGGGACGAGCACGGTCCGGTCCTTGTGGGCGCGGATCAGGGAATCGGCGCCGCGGTCACCGGTCAGCCCGGCAAAGGCCGGGCGCAGCGCGGCGTCAAAGAGCACGGGGTGGCCGGGTTCGCCCCGGGCCGTCGCGCCGCGCCAGATCAGCGCGTCGGGGTGATGTCGCGGCGCATCGAGCACGGCACGGAGATCGGCGGTCGTGATCTCGGGCAGGTCGGCAAGCAGGACGAGAAAGCGGTCCGAGGGCGGCAGGGCGGCCACGGCAGCGCGCAGCGTATGGGCCTGGCCGAGGGCAGCCTCGGGCAGGTGATGCAGCGTCACGGGCAGGTCGGCGACCAGC
>JBEIDZ010000259.1:0-4680 GCA_040383215.1 Paracoccaceae bacterium
AACGTTACTACATCGCCGCTCGCCTCTGACCCGGCAGTGATCGCGGCCAATCCGACCGGGCGCATCCCTGTGCTGATCCGGGACGAGGGTCCCGCGCTTCATGACAGCCGGGTGATCACCCGCTTTCTTGATGCGCGGGTCGGGGCCGGGCTGTATTCCGATACCCGACTCTGGGAGGTCCTGACGCTCGAGTCGGTGGCGGACGGGATTCTCGATTCAGCGCTGATCCTGACCTATGAGGGGCGCTTCAGGGCACCCGAACATCAGTCTGCCGAATGGACTGACGCGCATTGGGGCAAGATCCGCCGCGCGGTAGATGCGGTCGAGGACCGCTGGATCAGTCACCTGCAGGGGCCGCTCGATGCTGCCCAGATCGCGCTGGGCGTCGCGCTCGGGTATCTTGATCTGCGCCATGATGCGCGTAACTGGAGGGAAGGTGCAGACCGCCTTGCCGGATGGCATGCAGGTTTTGCCGCCCGGCCGAGCATGAGGGATACGGCGGTCGTCTGATCCGTGCCGTCTATCACTGGCCTGCAATCACCATGTCGCTGATCAGGATGGAGGGCACGACGTGGCTTCGTTCTTCGCGTCCGTCATTGGCGGGGATGATCCGCAAAAGCATGTCGCGCAGATTGCCGGCGATCGTGCATTCATTGACCGGACGGGTGATCTGACCCCGCTCGACCCAGAATCCCGAGGCTCCGCGCGAGTAGTCGCCGGTATTTGGATTGATCGTCGCACCGATCACCTGCGTGACGTAGAGTCCGGTGCCCATCTCGGCCATAAGGGCGGCCGGGTCCCGGGTGCCGGGGGTCAGGCGGATGTTGGTGACCGATGGCGAGGGAAGCGAGGAGGGCCCGCGCGTTGCGTTTCCCGTGCTGGACAGGCCTAGCTTGCGACCGGTGGCAAGGTCGAGCACCCAGCCCGTCAGCACGCCGTCGGCAACGATGGCGCGATGGACTGTCGGCAGACCTTCGGCGTCGAAAAGACGGCTTGCGCCGATCCGGGGGCGATGTGGTTCTTCGGTCAGCGACAGGCCGCGTGGCAGGACCTGCGTGCCCAGCGCATCGCGCAGAAAGGACGATCCGCGTGCCACCATAGCGCCGTTCACTGCTGACAGCAGGTGCCCCATCAGGGAACCCGCGATGCGTTCGTCAAACAGCACAGGAAAGGTGCCGGTCTGCGGCTTGACCGCCCCGAGCCGGGCCACGGCGCGTTCACCGGCGACCTGGCCGATCTGTTCCGGTGACCTGAGATCGGCCTGGAAGACGCGCGAGTCGTAGTCCCAGTCACGCTCCATCCCCGTTCCCTCGCCGGCGATGGCGACGCAGGAGAGGTTGCGTTCGGTTCGCATGTATGTGGCCGAAAAGCCGTTTGTCGCGGACAGATGAACATTGCGGCGGCTGTAGCCTGCAGAGGCCTGGTCCAGCCGTGTGATGCCCGGGACGGCACGGGCCGCGGCTTCGGCGCGGCGGGCGTCATCTTCGAGAAACGACGGGTCCGGTTCAGGTGACGGGTCGCATAGACCGAGGTCTGTCATGTCCAGGTCGAGGGCCAGGTCCGACGCGTCGGCGAGGCCGGCATGCGGGTCTTCAGGGGCTTCGCGGGCCATGGCGACGGCGCGTTCGGCCATCGCGGTGAGGGTGGCGTCGCTCCGGTCCGAAGAAGAGACGATGGCCTGCCTGCGACCGACAAGCACCCGCAAACCAAGGTCGAGACCTTCGGCGCGCTGCGCTTCTTCCAGGCGTCCGTCGCGCACGTCGATGGATATCGCGGTGGCCTCTGCGGCCATCACGTCGGCGGCTTCGGCCCCGGCACGGCGGGCGGCGTCGAGCAGACGCGCCGCAAGCGCGGCAAGATCGGGATCGGCGGGTCTGTCGGCGGTCATCTTTGGTCCTTTCGGGCGCTCGGTCGTGTCGGTTCTGTCCGGATGGGCCCCTTGAGAGGTCAGGGAGTGGGTCAAGGGCGCAGGAGGGGGAGACCGTTCACGTTCATCGTTCCGTCGGGCGCAATGACGAAGAGCGACTCCAGTTCATCTTCCCCCCTGGCCTTCGCGATCATCCCGATGGCTCCGCGCAGACCGATTCCAACGTCTGTCGGCAGAAGCGCGGTCTGTGCGAGGCGGTCCAACGCGCCGTAAGGACCTGCCATGTGCGCCAAAGCCCTGCCTTCGGGCCTGGGGAAGCCGGGAAATGTGGTGCGGTCGGCATTGTCGAAAGTGAAGGCCCCCGGCGTGCCGCTGGAAGTCCTGGAGCTGTCTTCCAGGCGTAGGGCGAAAACCATCTCGAGGCCGATCGCTGGGCCTTCGGCGGCAAACGCGGCATTCAGCATCGCGCGGAACGATTCGGGGTAGGTGATCGTGACGGTGCTGTCGGCGTTTTCGGAAAAGGTGACGTCGGGCATCGACAACGTGATGGTTCCCGCGTCGAGGGGAAGGGAGGCGATGTAACGGAGGTTCTGCATCACGACCCTGCTGCCGTCGCACCAGGGCGATGGATCGGCCACGACGCCGAGATGGGCTAAGAAGCCGGTATGGCTCTGCCAGACCCCGTCTGTGATCAGTGCTGAAGCGGGCAGGGACAGGGCGGAAAGGGCGGCAGAAGAGGAAAGCAGGGTGCGCAGCGTCATGCCTTGGTCCTTTCCGGCGTAAAAGCAAGACGGCTTGCAACCTAGGTTCGCGATCCGCGGAATTCAAACCGTCAGCGCCGGATGGTGACCGGTCCGGCGAAGCGATCGCTGCCGTGGCAGTGGCCCCGCTGGAAGGCGGGGCCTTTTGGTCCCGGAGTTATCCTATCACTGAAGACGCTGCCCGTTGGCGAGAATCTGGCCTTCGGCATTCACCTCGATCGTTGTTGTCAGCTGGTCGTCACCCGTAGGCACGGTGAACAGCCCCAGCATCATGCGGGCACCCATCACCTGCTCCTCAGGCAGAAGGCCCATCGCGATGAGGTTGTCCATGAGCCCGTTCAGGCCGGTTGCCGACAGTTCCAGCTTCCCCTCGGGCCGGGGGACGCCGGGGATGGTCGTGATGTCGCTGTTATCGAAGGTGAAGGCGCCGTTACCCCTCACATCCGCTCCGATCGCTGAGATCGTGAGGTTGTTGAGGCTGACCGAATGCACCTCGCCGGGTACGTCCGTGTCGGCGAGGGCTGCAGCTTGGGCAGGGTCGGCGAGGTCGAAGAAGAGGCGTGCGGTCCCGGTCAGGTCGAGGATCAGCGTGGCAGGGTCGTGCGGCAGCACCGCGCCGGGGTCGGCCATTGCCCAGATCTCTTCGTTGACCGTAAGGTCGGTGAGGTTGATCCCGAAGGCAAAGTCGACCGGTTCCTTGGTCGCTGCAAGCGGCATCGCAAAGTTCATGCCATATTCCGTAAAACTTACATTGATCGGGAAGGGAAGGGCCGGGCTTGATGCTTCGACGGAAAGACCGGAGGTATTGGATGAGTATGCGAGACTGTCCGCACTTACCTCTGCGGTGAGCGCACTGCCTGCTGCCTTGGCTGTGCCGGAGACGGGATTGCCGTCCGCGGTCATTTCGAAGGCGATGCTCGTTTCGCCCAGCGAATAGCTGCCCTTGCCCGTCAGACCGTCCATCAGGATCGTATCGGGCGTCGTATTCTCGGGCAGGGGCAAGACGAATGAAGCGGTCGACGTGATATCCGCGATGGAACCCTTCATGCCGAAGACGACCGATTCGTCGGGATCGTCGAGATTCATTCCAAGGTCGAGGGAGCTGGCCGCAAGGTCGTATTCCACCACCTGCATGTCTGACAAAGTCACCAAGTAGGTACCGGAAAGGTTATTGAGGACGAGCGAACCCGACCCAGTTGCGGACCCGTCACTCACATTGTCGAGATTGACCGAATAGCGCGTGGCGCTCACGTCATAGGTCATCGCATCGACGGTTCCACCGACGACCATTTCGAGATCCTGCTGCCTGAGCCAAAGATCTATGGACATTTCCTCCGTCTCGTCGGTTGCGGCGGCGGTGATCGTAATCGGCACTTCGTCCGACATCGTGATGCTGACCGTACCGTCGACCTGTTCGGTGAAGACGAGCGAGCCGATGGTCGCACCGAAAGTGGCGGAAGGATCGGCGAACGAGACCACGATGTCGGACACGGTCAGAACGCCTCCGGCATAGGTTTCTGCACCGATCGTCACGCCTTCTGAACCGTAGGTGCCGAGATTGGCCTTCCAGCTATCCCAGACTTCCTGAGCGGAGACCTGCGCGCTTGCGGCAGTTGCCGCGGCAATGGCGATTAACGAGACGCCCGGAACGGCGAGGGTCGTGAATTTCATATGTCAACTCCTTTCGGGACAAACATGTGTGTGACCTTTCTCTCTTGACCATGATCGGTCAAGGTCTGGAATCGCACATCGGATTGCGTTCTGACACAGGGTCGGGCACGACGAGTCAAGGGGAAAGCTAGATGGCAAACGGTGAAAAAACGGTTTTGATCACCGGTGCGAGCCGCGGTATCGGCGCGGCTGCTGCGGGCGCGTTTGCCGAATCCGGTGCGCGCGTAGTGTTGTTGGCCCGTGACGGCGCTGCCGTGAACGTGCTGGCCTCTTCTCTCGGCCCGGCAGCGCGCGGCTTTGCCTGTGATGTGACAGACCTTGGCGCGGTGTCGGCGGTCGTGGCGGAGGTCGGGCGGGTCGACGTCCTGATCAACAATGCGG
>JBEIDZ010000260.1:0-4679 GCA_040383215.1 Paracoccaceae bacterium
GCACATAGAGGATGTCGATCCGCGCCACCCCCAGCCGTTCGAGCGAGAACTCGACCGACCGCATCACCCCGTCATAGGTATAATCATAGACGCCCACACGCGACGGCACGTCGAACCACTTGCCCTGCCCCTCGTGTTCGGGCGCCACACGCAACAGCCGCCCGACCTTGGAGGACAGCACATAGCCGTCGCGCGGCTTTCCCCGCAGGAACCGGTTGAGCCGCGTCTCCGACAGCCCCAGCCCATAGAGCGGCGCGGTGTCGAAATAGCGCACCCCCCCCTCCCAGGCCGCGGCCAGGATCGCATCCGCCTCTGCATCGCCGATGGCCCGGTAAAGATTGCCCAGCGGCGCCGTCCCGAAGCCCAGTTCGGTGAAGGTCAGCCCGCCCGTGCCGCGCCTGTCCCAGTGCCTTGTCTTCATTGCATCTCCCTCCCTGTCGCGACTAGCATGCTAGTATGAATCGGCGGGCCGCGCATCCCCCGAATGCATCGGGAGGCGACTGAAAGGTGAACAATTACAACCGCGTATTCGGCGAAGGCCGGAAACCCGTGATCGCGATGGTCCATCTGGGCGCGCTGCCCGGCACGCCGCTCTACGATTCCGCTGGGGGGCTCTCTGCCCTTCTGGCTGCCGCCCGGGCCGATCTTGCGGCGCTGCAGGCCGCCGGGGTGGATGCGGTCATGTTCGGCAACGAAAACGACCGGCCTTACGAATTCCGCGTCGATCCCGCCTCGACCGCGACCATGGCCTGTCTCATCGGCCAGCTCCGGGCCGAGATCACCGTCCCCTTCGGCGTCAACGTGCTCTGGGACCCCACCAGCAGCATCGCGCTCGCCGCGGCAACAGGCGCGGCCTTCGTGCGCGAGATCTTCACCGGCACCTATGCCTCCGACATGGGGCCCTGGACGCCCGATGCCGGCGCAGCCATGCGCTACCGCAACCGCCTCGGCCGCGCCGACCTCGCCATGCTCTACAACGTCTCGGCCGAATTTGCCGACAGCCTCGACCGCCGCCCCCTGCCCGACCGCGCGCGTTCGGCCGTCTTCTCCTCGATCCCCGACGCGGTCCTCGTCTCGGGCCAGATCACCGGCGAGGCCGCGCGGATGGAAGACCTCGAAGCCGTCAAGCGCGCCCTGCCCGCGACCCCCGTGCTCGCCAATACCGGGGTCAGGCACGCGACCGTGGCCGAGGTGCTGCGCATCGCGGACGGCTGCGTCGTGGGCAGCGCGCTCAAGCATGAGGGCCACACCTGGAACGCCGTCGATCCCGCCCGCGCGGCCGATTTCATGGCCCGGGCGCGGGCCGCGCGGGGCTATTGATGGACCGCCCCGCCCGCCTGCGCGCCGACCTCTGCGACCTCATGCTCGCCCCAGGCCTGGCCGGGCACGAGGAACGCGTGGCCGCCCTGATCCGCGCCCGCCTCGCGGCCCATGGCATCGCCAGCCGGACAGACCGTCTCGGCAACCTGATCGCGAGCTTTCAGGGCGATCCCGCCGCCCCCTCCGTCATGGTCTTTGCCCATATGGACCAGCTTGGCTTCATCGTCCGCAAGATCGAGGCCGACGGCCTGATCCGGGTCGAACGCATGGGCGGCGTGTCGGAACGCGCGATGGCGGCGCAGGCGGTGCTGCTTTGCCCGGGCGGGGGGCCGGACGTGCCGGGGCTGATCATGAACAAGGCCCATCACGCCACCACGCCCGAGGAGAAGTACAAGGTCCTGACCGCGCCCGAGATCCGCATCGACACCGGCCACGGGTCGAAGGCCGCGGTCGAGGCCGCGGGCATCCGCATCGGCACGCCCGTGATCTATCACCCCCGCGTCCTGCCGCTGGCCGGCAGCCGCATCGCCGGCACCGCCATCGACGACCGCGCCGGCTGCGCCGTGCTGATCGAGATCGCCCGCGCGCTCGCCTCCCGAAAGGGCGGGGCGACCGTGCATTGCGTCTGGTCGGTGCAGGAAGAGTTCAACCTGCGCGGCGCCGTGGTCGCAGCCCAGACCCTCGCGCCCGACATCGCGCTGCAGATCGACCTCATGCTCGCCACCGACACCCCCGACATGGCCGACCGGGGCGAGATGGTCCTTGGCGGCGGGCCGGGGATCAGCCTCTACAGCTTTCACGGCCGCGGCACGCTGAACGGCGTCATTCCCCATCCCGCGCTTGTCCGCCTGTTCGAGGATGCGGCCGCCGCCGCCGCCGCCATCCCGCTGCACCGCTCGGCCCAGGTCGGCGTGCTGACCGACCTTTCCTATGTCCAGACGCTTGGCGCGGGCGTGGCCAGCCTCGACATCGGCTTTCCGATGCGCCACTCGCATTCCGCGCTCGAATGCTGCGATCTGGCCGACCTTGCCGCGCTGACCGACCTCACCCTTGCCGCACTCGCCCGCATCGGGCCGGGCTTCGACCTTGCGCGCGGCTAGGCCGGTGGCGCGGGCATCGCTCTCCCATGGCCTCCGCCGCATGAGGAACCCATGACCCATTGCCTTGGCATCGACATCGGCACCTTCGAATCCAAGGGCGTCCTGACCGACGCCCAGGGCCGCATCCTCGCGCAGTCCGCGCGGCCGCACCGGATGATCGTGCCCCGCCCCGGCTGGGCCGAACACCGCGCCGAAGAGGACTGGTGGGGCGATGTCGTCCACCTCTCGCGCGATCTGCTCGCCCGATCGGGCATCGCGCCCGGCACGATCGCCGGCGTCGCGGTCAGCGCCATCGGCCCCTGCATGCTGCCCGTCGATGCTGCGGGCACGCCGCTGATGAACGGCGTGCTTTATGGCGTCGATACCCGCGCCCAGGCCGAAATCGACCTGCTCGACACCGCCATCGGGCGCGAGACGATCCTCGCGCGCTGCGGCAATGCGCTGACCTCGCAGGCCGTGGGGCCGAAAATCCTCTGGCTCAGGCGCAATCACCCCGATCTCTGGGCGCGCACCGCCCGCGTGATGACCTCGACCAGCTTTGTCGTCGAACGCCTGACTGGGGCCTCGGTGATCGACCATTACACCGCCGCCAACTTTGCCCCGCTTTATGACATCGCCGCCCAAGACTGGTGTTTTGACCTGGCCGATATCTGCGACCGCGACCGCCTGCCCCGCCTGCTCTGGTCGACCGAGATCGCGGGCCACATCACCCCCGCCGCCGCCGCCGCGACCGGGCTCGCCGCCGGCACCCCCGTCACCTGCGGCACCATCGACGCCGCCGCCGAGGCGGTCAGCGTCGGCATCACCGCCCCCGGCGACATGATGCTCATGTACGGCTCGACCGTCTTCGTGATCGAGGTGGTCGACCGCCGCCTGTCAGACCCCCGGCTCTGGCATGCACCCTGGCTGTTTCCGGGCCAGTGGGCCGCGATGGCAGGGCTTGCGACCTCGGGCACGCTGACCCACTGGCTGCGCGACCAGTTCGCCCGCGACCTGCCGCGCGACACCGCCTTCGCCACCCTCACCACCGAGGCGATGGCCTCGCCCAAGGGCGCGCGCGGCCTGATCGTGCTGCCCTATTTCTCGGGCGAGCGGACACCGATCCACGATCCCCGCGCCCGCGGCGTGATCTTCGGCCTGGACCTGACCCACAGCCGGGGCGACATCTACCGCGCCGCGCTCGAAGGCATCGCCTGCGCCACGCGCCACATCACCGAAACCTATGCCGAGGCCGGCGCCGCGCCGCTGCGCCTGCGCGCCGTGGGCGGGGGCACGCAGAACGCGCCCTGGCTCCAGGCGACCTCGGACCTGACCGGCCTGCCCCAGACGCTCTGCGCCGTCACCACCGGCGCAAGCTTCGGCGACGCCTTCCTGGCCGCGCTGGCCACCGGCCATGCCGCGCCCGGCGACATCGCCCGCTGGAACCCGCCCGCGCGCATCGTCGATCCCGCCCCCGACCCGGCCTATGACCGGCTCTGGCCGCTCTTCCGCCGCCTCTACGACCAAACGCGCGACATCATGGCCGACCTCGGCTGACCCCAGGACCCCGAAGGACAAGAGATGCAGTTCGAACGCATGCGCCCGCCCGAGATTCGCGACGCCGTCGCCCGCGGCCTGCCCTTCGTGCTGCCCATCGGCGTGCAGGAATACCATGGCGAACATCTGCCCGTGGGCATGGACCTCCTCGCCGTGACCGAAACGCTTGCCCGGCTGGGGGACGAGATCGTGCTCCTGCCCGCCTTTGCCTGGGGCGCGGCCAGCCATGCCGTCGCCGCGCCCGAAGGCACCGGCACCGTCCATGTCGAAAGCCCCGCGCTTCTGCCCTTTGCCCGCGCGCTCTTTGCCGGACTGCTGGCTACGGGCCTGCGCAACCTCCACGGGGTGATCCACCACCAGACCGAAAACTTCGCGCAAGGCATGCCGACCGACCTGGCCTTCCGCCTGGGTGCCCGGAACGCGATCTTCCGCCATCTCGAGGCCGAGCAGGGGGCGGGCTGGTGGGGGCGGCGGGAGATGTCGGACTACTATGCCCGGCACGCGGTGGCCGAGGACCCGTTCAACTGGATCCGCATCCACCCGCTGTTTCCGAAGGGGGCAGACTTTCCCTTCGACCATGCCGGGACGGGAGAAACCGCCCTGATGCAGGCCTTGGCGCCCGAAACGGTGGCAATGGACCGGGCCAACGCCGGGGGGCTGTGGTACACCGAGACCGCACCACAAGCGACCCGCGACCTGGGAGAGAGCGGAACGGAGATCGCC
>JBEIDZ010000261.1:0-4676 GCA_040383215.1 Paracoccaceae bacterium
GCCCGCCTTCAACGGCACCGTCCGCCTGATGGCCGTGGCCTGGAGCGACCATGCCGTCGGCCAGGCCTCGGCCGATGTGCTGGTGCGCGACCCCGTCGTCGTGACGGCAAGCCTGCCGCGCTTTCTCGCCCCCGGCGACAGTTCGCGCCTGCTGATCGAGGTCACCCATGCCACCGGCCCGGCCGGCGAGATGGGCCTGTCGGTCACCGCCGGCGACGGCCTCGCGGTCGCGACCGATCTCCTGCCCGCGGCCTTCCGGCTCGAGGACGGCGGCCGGCAAAGCTTCACGCTTCCCGTCACGGCACGCGACGCGGGCCTGCAGACGGTCACCGTGACCGTCACCACCCCCGACGGCCGCGACCTCGCGCGCACCCTGACGCTCCCCGTGCAGGTCAACGACCCCGAAATCGCCCGCACCACGCGCCTCAGCCTCGCCCCGGGCCAGACCTTCACCTTCGACGACAACGCCTTCGACGGTTTCCTGCCCGGCACCGGCACGGCCACCCTCTCGGTCGGCAGCCTCGCCCGGCTCGATGCGCCGGGCCTGATCGCCATGCTCGACCGCTATCCCTTCGGCTGCACCGAACAGGTCGCCTCTGCCGCCCTGCCGCTGCTCTATTTCGACGATGTCGTCGCCGCGATGGGCCTGACCGGGCGCGACGACATCGCCGGGCGCATCGCCGATGCCGTGACCGCGGTCCTGCAGAACCAGTCCGCCAACGGCGCCTTCGGGCTCTGGGGTCCCTCCTCGGGCGACCTCTGGCTCGATGCCTATGTGACCGACTTCCTTTCCCGCGCCCGCGCCCGCGGCCATGACGTACCCGAAACCGCATTTGCAACGGCGATCGACAACCTGCGGAACCGGGTCAACTACTATCCCGACTTCGACAAGGGCGGCACTGACCTGGCCTATGCGCTCATGGTCCTGGCCCGCGAAGGCGAAGCCAACATCGGCGACCTGCGCTACTTCGCCGATGAACGGGCCGCGGCCTTTGCCACTCCGCTCGCCGCCGCCCAGCTTGGCGCAGCCCTCGCGGCCTATGGCGACCAGCAGCGGGCAGACGCCATGTTCCGCCGCGCGCGGAGCATGATCGAAAAAGCCCAGCCGGACCGTGACACCGCCCTCTGGCGGGCAGACTTCGGCACGGAACGGCGCGACGCCGCCGGCGTGCTCGCGCTTGCGCTCGATTCGGGCTCGGCGGTGATCGACACCGAATCGCTGCTCTCCCGGATCGCCCTTCCGGCCTCGACCGTCTCCACCCAGGAAGCGGCATGGAGCCTCATGGCCGCCCATGCGCTGCAAGACGACCTGCGCAGCACCGCCATCACGGTGGATGGCCAACCCCCCGCCGGCCCGCTGGTCTGGCTGCGCGAGGCCGACAGGGCCGGCGTGCCCGTCGCGGTCGCCAATACCGGAACCTCTCCCGTCGACGTCTCCCTCACGGCCTTCGGCGTGCCGGCGGCTGACGAACCGGCAGGCGGCAACGGATACGCCATTTCCCGCACCTGGTATGCGCTCGACGGGACGCCGGTCACGGCCACCGACGTGCCCGTCGGAACACGCCTTGTCGCGGTGCTCACCGTCGAACCCTTCGGCCGCCAGGCCGGGCGGCTGATCGTGAACGACCCCCTCCCCGCCGGTTTTGAGATCGACAATCCCAACCTCCTGCGTGGCGGGGATATCGCCGCGCTCGACTGGCTCGACACCGCGCCCGCCGAAACCGCCCAGTTCCTGCAGGACCGTTTCGTCGCCGCGGTCACGCGGGACGGTGAAGACAGCTTCCGCCTCGCCTATATCCTGCGTGCGGTCAGTCCGGGGACCTATCGCCACCCCGCCGCGAGCGTCGAAGACATGTACCGCCCTGCCCTGCGCGCCCGCACCGCTCCCGGCAGGATCACGGTGACCGAGTGATCCTGCCGCCGGCGGTGCACCGGCCTCTGCCATGACCCGCCCGCACGGCGGCCAGGGCAGGCCGGCGCCCGCCGGCAGGGTGCCATCGTCCTTGCCGCCGATGACCGCCCGCCCTCTCTTCCTCCTTGCGCTCCTGCTCTGGGCCCTCGCGCTCGCCCGCGACGCCTTCGACGCCTGGATCGACGCGACCGTCCTGCCGCCGCTCGTGGCCGAAACCTCGGTCGAGGTGCTCGACCGCCACGGCGCGCTCCTGCGCGCCTATACCGTGGGCGACGGCACCTGGCGGCTTGCCACCCCCCGCGATGCCATTGATCCCCGCTACATCGCCATGCTGATCCGCTACGAAGACAAGCGCTTCTTCCGCCACCACGGCGTCGATCCTGTCGCGCTGGCGCGCGCGCTGGCCCAGGCCCTCCGCAACGGCGGCATCGTGTCGGGGGGCTCCACGCTCACCATGCAGGTCGCCCGCCTGATCGAGGATTCGGGCACCGGCGCGCTCTCGGGCAAGCTGCGCCAGATGCGCGTCGCCCTCGCGCTCGAACGGCGCTCCTCCAAGGACGAGATCCTCGCCCTCTATCTCACCAACGCCCCCTTCGGCGGCAATCTCGAAGGCGTCGCCGCCGCCACCTATGCCTGGTTCGGCAAACCCCCCGCCCGGCTCACTCCCGCCCAGGCGGCGCTGCTCGTGGCGCTCCCCCAGGCGCCCGAAAGCCGCCGCCCCGACCGCCACCCCGACCGCGCCCGCGCCGCCCGCGACCGCGTGCTTGCCCGCATGGTCCGCGACGGCCTCCTGCCCGAAGACGAGGCACAGGCCGCCCTGACCGAACCCGTGCCTGCCGCCCGCACCGATTTCCCCCGGCTTGCCCCGCACCTCGCCGACCGGCTGCGCGCCGCCGACCCGCTCTCGGCCTTCCACCTCACGACGCTCGACGCCGGCCTCCAGCGCGCGCTCGAACAGCTGGCCGCCCGCGCCGTGGCCGACCGCGGCGACCGTCTCCAGATCGCGCTCATCGCCGCCGACCACCGGACCGGAGAGATCCTCGCCAGCGTCGGCTCCGCCGCCTATGCCGCCGATACCCGCCAGGGCTTTGTCGACATGACCGCCGCACTGCGCTCCCCCGGCTCGACGCTGAAGCCGCTGATCTATGCGCTGGCCTTCGACCGCGGCCTCGCCCATCCCGAAACCCTGCTCGACGACCGCCCGACCGATTACGCCGGCTACCGCCCGGTCAATTTCGACGGCCTCTTCCGCGGTGAAATTCCCGCCCGCAGCGCGCTGCAACTCTCGCTCAACATCCCCGCCGTCAGCCTGCTCGAGGCGATGGGCCCGCCCCAGCTCATGGCCGCGCTGCGCCGCGCCGGCGCTGCGCCGGTGATCCCCGACGGCGGCGCACCGGGCCTGGCCACCGCGCTCGGCGGCCTCGGGCTCAGCCTGACCGACCTCACCCGCGCCTATGCCGCGCTTGCCCATGGCGGTCTCGCCGTGGACCTGCGCACCTCGCCCGCGCCCACGCCCGGCTTCCTGCCCCGCCGCGTGACCGCCGACACCGCCGCCTGGCAGGTGGCCGACATCCTGGCCGACACGCCGCGCCCCGCCGGCATCCGCGGCGAAGGGATCGCCTACAAGACCGGGACAAGCTACGGCAACCGCGATGCCTGGGCCATCGGCTTTGACGGCGCCCATGTCGTCGGCGTCTGGATGGGCCGGGCCGACGGCACGCCCGTGCCCGGCGCCTTCGGGGCCGAACTGGCCGCCCCCGTCCTCTTCGCCGCCTTCGAACGCCTCGGCCCCCGGACCGAACCGCTCCCCCCGCCGCCGCCTGCAACGCTGATCGTCGCGGCCGACCGCCTGCCCCCGCCCTTGCGCCACTTCCGCCGCGCGGGCGATGATCCCGCGGGCGGCCCCGCCATCCTCTTCCCCCCCGACGGCGCGGTGATCGAGGGCACGCGCCTCACCGTCCGCGTGCAGGACGGCCAGCCACCCTGGACCTGGCTGGCCAACGGCCTGCCCGTCGCCACGACCCACCGCCCCGAAACACAGCTCCCCGACCTCGGCCCCGGCTTCTCCGCCCTCACCGTGATCGACGCCACCGGCCGCGCCGCCTCCGCCCGGGTCGAGTGGCGCTGAGCGTCTGCCACCCGCACGGGCTCCCCGCCGAACGGAGCGGTCTCCTCCCCACCGGCCCCCATATCCCTCATGCTATGTCCCCAAATATCCCGGGGGGAGCCGCGACAGCGGCGGGGGGCAGCGCCCCCCTCCCCCACACCCCCCCCGCCAGCGCGCCGCCATCCAGCGGCGCACCCACAGGTCGAGATGCGCGCCCCCGCCCTTCTTGAAGACAGTGATAAAGGCCGCATCCCGGCGGCGAAAGGCGGCCAGGTCATAGAAATCCGCCACCACGTCGGCCTCACCGATCACCCCCGCCCGGATCGGGTCGATCAGCTCGCCGATATGGGCGATCACCGTCTCGCGGTTGTCGCAGAAGATGCGCCCGCGCCGCATCGCCGTGTCATCGGCCTCGCGCATCGCCGGCGTATAGGCCCCGATCAGGTCAAGATGCGTCCCCTCCCGCAGCCATTCGCCCCGGATCAGCGGCTCTTTCGACATCGTGGCACAGGTCACGATATCGGCGCTCCGCACCGCCGCCTCGAGGTCATCGGCCAGCCGCACCCCGGGAGGGTCGGCGCAGAACCGCTCCGCCCCCGCGCGCGTCCGGTTCCAGACCGTGAACCAGGCCCCCGGAAAGGCCGCGCCATAGGCCGC
>JBEIDZ010000262.1:0-4674 GCA_040383215.1 Paracoccaceae bacterium
CGCGCCTTGCCGTTCACCCCGCGCAGGGCATCGGCACATTGGCCAAAGACATAGGTATCGGGGTCCATGCCGCGCCCAACCAGCGCGTCAAAGGGCGCCTCGTTCAGGCCCAGGATGCGGAAGAGCGCCGCCGTCGCCTCGTCGGGCGCGAAATCGCGCAGCACCGTCTTGCGGAAGAAGGACAGCTCCTTGGCCCAGACCTCGCCCGCCTGATGCTGATAGGTGATCGGCTTGACGAAATCGGCATAGAGCGTCTGCTCCTCCCAGGGCCACTGGCTGCGCCGGATCAGGTTGAAATGGTTGCGGTTCCAGACATTCAGCCCGAAGGGCATCGCCGGCTTGCACCATTTCACGAGACCGTAAAGCTCGCGGTCCAGGTCCTTGCTGCGCTCGAGCCAGAACTTCTCCCAGACCAGCGCCTCGGGGTTGTCAAGCAGGACGCGCAGAAAGGCGATGAGCGAGCCGTCCGGAAAGGCCTTCCCCGCCGCAAGCTCCTGCATCACGTCATGAACGCGCAACAGCGCCTGCCGGCAGGCCTCGACATTGACGCCGCGCGCCGCGGCCGCCACCCGCGCCGGCGCGCTGAAATCACCCGGACAGCCGCCCTGGATCAGCGTATCGAGCGGCGAATTGCGCTCGTTGCACCACATCAGCCCGTCGATGTCGTGGTTGCGGACCTGATCCTCGATCATCGCATGGATCCAGCCGCGATACCCTGGATTCTCGGTCGAAGGCTCTGCCCCCAGCCGGCCGAGGATATCGACCTCCATCGCCTGCGCGAGCGTGGGGATCTCGACCGAGGCCGCCGATCCGTGGCCGGCATATTTGAAGAAGGGCTCCATCAGCTCGACAAAGACCTTCATCCCGCGCGCATGTGCCGCCGGGACGACCATCTTCAGGATGTCGCGCCCCGCGAATTCCGGATCGCGCGAGCGGTAGTCGGCCATGAACGTGTCGCGGTAGTAGCGCGGATCGGGGTCGAAATAGGCGCCCCCCCGCATCTGATAGGGCTCGGGCACCCCGTGATCGGGCCAGCCGTCCAGAGCATGGCTGATCGACCGCCCCGATTTCAGCCCGAGCCAGGACACCGTGCCCAGCATCAGGACATTGACGCCGACGCGTTGCTGCAGCGTGTCGAGCACCGTCTCGACCCCTTCGTCGACGAAACTGATCGGGCTGATCTGGATGCCGACGAACTTCTCTTCCGCCCCGCTCATGCCGCAGCCCTCGCCTTGCGGGTAAAGGCCGCGATCCACTCCATCGCCGTCCGGATCAGCGGCAGCGGCTGAAGATAGCTGATGCGGATGTAATCCGTGCTCGTGTCGCCGAACATCGTGCCGGGAAAGACCATCACCCCCGTCTCGCGCAGAAGGCGTTCGCAGAACGCGGGCGCCGGCAGGCCCGAGGAAGCGACATTGGTATAGATGTAGAACGCCCCGCCCGGATGGCCGTAGGTAAAGCCAAGGTCGGTCAGGGCCGGCATGAGCCAGTCCCGCCGCGCCCGGTAATCGGCCAGCATCGCCTGCAGGGGTTCCTGCGGGCCGGTCAGCGCGGCGAGTGCTGCGAACTGGCTGATCGTGCAGGTGTTGATCGACAGCGTATGGCGCGGCTCGGTGATCTTGTCGACGAAATCACGCGGCGCGGCCAGATAGCCGACGCGCCAGCCGGTCATCGCATAGGTCTTGGAAAACCCGTTCAGCGTGACCGTCCGCTCCTTCATCCCCGGCAGGGTCGCGATGCTCAGATGCGTGTTCGGCGCATAGACCATGCGGGCATAGATGTCGTCGCAGACGATGATGATGTCGTGCCGGATCGCGAGCTCCGCGATCTGGCGGATCACCTCGGGCGGGGTCACCGCACCCGTGGGGTTGTTGGGCGAGACGAGCACGAAGGCCCGCGTCCGCGGCGTGATGCGCGTCTCGATCTCGGCCACGTCCAGCGCAAAGTCGTTGGCCTCGACGGTCGGCACCGGCACGGGGACGCCGCCGCACAGATGCACCGCCGTGTCATAGGTGGTGAAGCGCGGCGAGGTGATGAGCACCTCGTCCCCCGGCGCACAAAGCGCGAGCATGGTCAGCATGATGCTTTCCTGCACGCCCGCCGTCACGACAATCTCGTCGGCGCCGTAGTCCAGCCCATGCGCTGCCGCGAGGGCGGCCGCAATCGCCTCGCGCAGCGCCGGCAGGCCGGTCGGGCCGGTATAGTGGTGCTGGTTGGCATCGAGCGCCGCCTTCGCGGCCTCCACGATATGCCGCGGCGTGTGAAAGTCGGGATCCCCGCGGCCCAGCGCGATGACATCCTTCATCCCCGCCGCGATACCCAGCATCCGCGTGCGGAACGACCCGTCCTCCTCGACGATCCTCGGCGCGAGCCTGTCGGTCAGAAGGCTCATCCGTGCAGCCTCCGCCCGCGCACAAAGGTCATCCGCACCCGTTCAAGCGCGAAGAGATCCTCGTCCGGCCGCCCGTCCACGACGATCAGGTCGGCCTCCTTGCCGGCCTCGAGCGTGCCGATCAGGTGGTCCATCTTCGACAGCCGCGCCGCGCGGATGGTGATCGAAGCCAGCGCATCCATCGCATCGCGGCAGACGCCGACCTTGACCATATGCGCGAGTTCCGGCGCGATCACGTCATGTTCGACCGCCGGGCTGCCCGCATCGGTGCCAAAGACGATCTGCACGCCCGCCTCGGCCGCCTTCTTGAGCCCCGCATAGCGCGCGGGGTCCGCGACCGCCTTGATCCGCTCCTCGATCTTCCATTCGGGGATGCCGAACCTGCGCGCCACCTCGGGCTGGGACTGCATCACCAGCGGCGCAAAGGTCGTCACCACGGGGATCTTCCGCTCCAGCAGGATCGCGATCGTCTCGTCCGACATCGACCCGCCATGTTCGACGCAATCCACGCCGAATTCGGCCACGCGCTTGATGCAGGCGTCATAGGTCGCATGCGCGGTGATCGGCAGCCGGTTGCGATGCGCCTCGTCGATCACCGCCGCCAGTTCCTCGTCGGTGAATTCGAGCGTGTCGTGACAGGCCATGATCTTGATCAGGTCCGCGCCCCCCTTGACCTGTTCGCGCACCGCGCGGCGCATCTCGTCCGCACCCGAGGCTTCGCGGCAGACCCAGTAGGTATGCCCCCCCGTCTGGATGATCGCATTGCCGCAGACCTTGAGCCGCGGGCCCGGAAAGATCCCCTGCTCCACCGCCTGCTTGGAATAGAGGTTCATGTCGTGAAACCCCAGGTCGCGCACCATCGTCACCCCGGCGCGCAGCGATTTCAGCATGTTGCCCGCGGCCTTGAAGGCGCTGATCGGCTTGGGGTCGTCCATCGACTGCCGGGCCAGGTCGTGGATGCCGTCCCAGTTCAGATGCGCATGGGAATTGATCATCCCCGGCATGATCGTGCCACCCGTCTCGACCCCGCCCGCGGGCGCCGCGGCGCGCGGCCCGACCGAGGTGATCCTGCCCCCGGCCATCGCCACATGCCCCTCCTCGATCACCGCGCCCGCCATGGTCAGCACGCGGCCAAGAAGCACGATGTCGGCCTGGGGCAGGTCGAACATGGGCTTGGTGATCTTCTGATATCTCCAGGCGGCGGGTTCGGGCATTGCGGGGCTCCTCAGATGACGCGGGCGTCGAAAGGGTGGGTGGACTGGAAGCGGCTCGGAATCTCCACGCCGGTTTCGGTCACGATCATCGTCTCGATGCAGCGCCAGCCGTCATGGCCGGGGCGATAGACGCCGGGTTCGCAGGAAAACACCATGCCGGGGGCGGCGGCCGTGGGGTCGCCGGGCGCAAGCCAGGGGGCCTCGTGCCCCTCGACCCCCATCCCGTGCCCGATCCGGTGCCGGATCGCCGCGCCGAACCCCGCCGCGCGGATCGGGGCGAGCGCGGCCTCGTTCACCGCCGCGCAAGAGAGCCCCGCCGACAGCGCCGCAACCGTCGCCGCATTGGCCTCGGCCATCGCCGCCATCACCCGCCGCTGGTCGGCGGTCCGGTCGCCCATCACCAGCGTGACACCCGATTCCGCGTGATATCCGCCCAGCGAACAGCCGATCCCCGCGATCACCGGCTCGCCCTCCTGCGGGACCCGGGCGATCACCGTCCCGTGCGGAAGCGCCGCCCGCGGCCCCGAATGCACCGTGGCCGTGATCCCCATCTTCGTGCCGTCGAAGGCTGCGCCATGGTCGCGCGCCAGCGCCGTCCGGGCATGGCTGGTCGCATCCGCCATCAGGTCAAGCTCCGTCGCCCCCTGGCTCACCATGTCGCGCGCCACCGCCCGCAGCCGCATCAGCACCATGTCGGCATAGCCCGCCGCCGCGCGGATCAGCACGATCTCCTCGGGCCGCTTCACCGCCCGTTCGGGCAGGGCATGGTCGGTCAGGTCCAGCGCCGCAACCATCGCCTCGGCCGCGCGCAGGTACCGCGCATCAAGCGTATCGACCCCCAGCCGCCGCGCCCCCGTCTGCCCGATCATCCAGAGCGCGGGCGGCTCTTCGCCGGGAAACTCGGGGTAGGTCGTGACCGTTACCCCCGGCACGGCCAGCGCATTCTCCCATTCCAGATGCGGCACCATGAGCACGGCCTCGCCCGCGACCGGCACCCACAGGCCCATCGGCCGTTCGTTCACCGAAAAAAGCCAGCCCGACGCCCAGGCCACATTCCCGGGCGCGAGC
>JBEIDZ010000263.1:0-4643 GCA_040383215.1 Paracoccaceae bacterium
GACGAAATCAACCGCGCCTCGCCCCGCACCCAGTCCGCCCTCCTCCAGGCCATGCAGGAAAGCGAGGTGACCGTCGCCGGCGTCCATCGGGCGCTCGGCCTGCCCTTCCACGTGCTCGCCACCCAGAACCCGATCGAACAGGAAGGCACCTACCCCCTGCCCGAGGCGCAGCTCGACCGCTTCCTTGTCCAGATCGACGTCCCCTATCCGACCCGCGCAACCGAACGCGACATCCTCATCGCCACCACCGGCGCGACCGAGGACCGCGCCACCCCCGTCTTCACCGCCGGCGAACTGCTCGACGCCCAAAGGCTCCTGCGCCGCATGCCCGTGGGCGAGATGGTGGTCGAGATGATCCTCGACCTCGTCCGCGCCTGCCGCCCCGGCGACGAGAGCGCCCCCGACATGATCCGCCAGAACGTCAGCTGGGGCCCCGGCCCCCGCGCCGCCCAGGCCCTCATGCTCGCCGTCCGCGCCGAGGCGCTGCTCGGCGGCCGCCTGGCGCCCTCGCCCGACGATGTGCGCCGCCTCGCCGGCCCCGTGCTCAGCCACCGCATGGCGCTCTCCTTCGCCGCCCGCGCCCGCGGCGAAAGCCTGCCCGCGCTGATCGACAGCATGGCCGCCGCCGCGACCGAGGCCAGGGCCGCCGCGTGACCGCCGCCACGCCTGTCAGCCTGATCGCCGAAGGCGCGGCCCTCGCCGCGCCCCTGCCGCCGCTTCTTGCCGCGGCAGAACACCTCGCCACGACCGTCATCCTCGGCGACCACGGCCGCCGCCGCGCGGGCCTTGGCGACGATTTCTGGCAATACCGCCCCGCCCAGCCCCATGACGCCGCGCGCAGCATCGACTGGCGCCGCTCGGCCCGCTCGGACGCCGCCTTCGTCCAGGACAAGGAATGGCAGATCGCGCAAAGCGTCATCCTCTGGGTCGACCGCTCGGCCGCGATGCGCTTCGCCTCGCGCCCCGCACTGCCGTCCAAGGCCGACCGCGCCCGCCTGCTCGCCCTCGCCCTCGCGCTCCTGCTCTTGCGCGGCGGCGAACGCGTGGGCCTTTCCGGCCTCGGCCTGCCGCCCGCCCGCGGCCGGGCCCAGGCCGACCGCATCGCCGAAATCTTCTGCGAAGATGACGCCGCCGACTACGGCGCCCCCGACACGGCCGGCCTGCCGCATCATTCCCGCGCCCTCTTCGTGTCCGATTTTCTCGGCGACCCGGCCCCGGTCGAAACCGCGCTCACCGCCGCCGCCGACCGCGGCATCCGCGGCGCGCTCCTCCAGGTGCTCGACCCCGCCGAGGAAGCCTTTCCCTTCGACGGCCGCACGCTCTTCGAAAGCATGGGTGGCACCCTCAGCCACGACACGCTCCAGGCCTCAGCCCTGCGCAGCCGCTATCTCGACCGGCTCGCCGCCCGCAAGGACCACCTCGCCCGGCTCGCCCGGGTGACCGGCTGGCAATATCATTGCCATCACACCGATACCCCCCCCGCCGCCGCCCTGCTCTGGCTCTGGCACGCGATCGAGCGTCACGCATGACCCCCCGCCCCGCCCTTCCGCTTGCCGCCCGGCACAGTCCATCCTCCGGGGCGCTCCCCCGGTCACGTCGCCCGGGCGGTGCGCGCTAGATGTGGACCCTCGGCCCCCTCGGCTTCACCGCTCCCTGGCTTCTCATGGGGCTTGCCGCGCTGCCGATCCTCTGGCTTCTGCTGCGCGCCATCCCGCCCGCACCCATCCGCCGCCGCTTTCCCGGCGTGGCCCTGCTCCTTGGCCTCACCGATGACGACACGCAGACCGACCGCACGCCATGGTGGCTCCTGCTCCTGCGCATGGCGGCCGTCGCCGCCGTCATTCTCGGTTTCGCCGGCCCCGTCCTGAACCCCCCGGCCGAACGGCCGGGTGACGGGCCGCTCCTCATCCTGCTCGACGGCACCTGGGCCGATGCCCGCGACTGGCCCGACCGCATCGCCCGGGCCGAACAGCTGCTGACCGAGGCCCGGCGTCTCGGCCGCCCCGCCGCCGTCACCACCCTGACCGACCTCGCCGCCGGCCCCCCCGAATTCCATCCCGCCGAAGAGACGCTCCTGCGCCTGCCCGGCCTCATCCCCCGCCCGTGGGAACCCGATCCCGCCACGCTCGACACCTTCGCCGCCGGGCTCACCGGCGGTTTCGACACCTTCTGGCTCTCGGACGGTCTCGCCCGCGACAGCCGCGCGGGCCTGCTAGCCGCGCTTTCCGACCGCGGCCGCGTCACCGTCTTCCAGTCGCCGCGCCAGACCCTCGCCCTCACCTCGCCCCAGTTCGAGGACGGCGCCATCCTCGTCCCCGCCCTGCGCAGCCCGACCGGCCCCGGCGCCGACGTCCAGGTCGCCGCCATCGGCCGCGACCCCGCCGGCACCGAACGCCAGCTTGCCACCGCCCCCCTCGCCTTCGCCCCCGGCGAAGCCACGGCCGAGGCGCGCTTCGACCTGCCCCCCGAACTGCGCAACCGCGTCACCCGCTTCGAAATCCCCGGCCTGCGGTCGGCCGCCGCCGTGGCGCTTGCCGATGACGGCCTGCGGCGGCGCGAAATCGCGCTCCTCGCCGGCAGCGGCGAAGCCGAAGGCCTCGAACTCCTCTCGCCGCTGCACTACCTGCGCCAGGCGCTCGCGCCGAATGCCGACCTGCTCGACGGCACGCTCCCCGACATCCTGCTCGCCAATCCCGATGTCATCGTCTTCGCCGACGTGGCCACCCTGACCGAAACCGAAGCCACCGCCCTGCGCGACTGGGTCGATGCCGGCGGGCTGCTCCTGCGCTTCGCCGGCCCCCGCCTCGCCGCGCTCGACCGGGCCGAAACCGAAGCCGATCCGCTCCTGCCCGTCCGCCTGCGCGCCGGCGGCCGCAGCGTCGGCGGCGCGATGAGCTGGGGCGAACCCAAGGCGCTCGCCCCCTTCGCCGAAACCTCGCCCTTCTTCGGCCTGCCCGTCCCCCCCGACGTCGCGGTCCGCCAGCAGGTCATGGCCGAACCCGACCCCACGCTCGCCGACCGCGTCATCGCCCAGCTGGCCGACGGCACCCCGCTCGTGACCCGCACCACGCTCGGCCAGGGCCAGGTCGTGCTCTTCCACGTCACCGCCAATGCCGAATGGTCGACCCTGCCGCTCTCGGGCCTCTTCGTGCAGATGCTCGAACGCCTCGCCGTCTCGACCCGCGCCCTTGCGCCCGGGGCGGCGGACCTCGCCGGCACCACCTGGATGCCCGAAGACGTGCTCGACGCCTGGGGCGAACTCGGCCCTGCCGACACGCTCCCCGGCGTGACCGGCGAACGCATCGCCGCCGACCGCACCGGCCCCGACCTGCCCCCCGGCCTCTATGCCGGCGAAGACCGCCGCCTTGCCGTCAACACCCTGGCCGCCGATGCCACCCTCTCCCCCGCCGCCTGGCCCGCCGGCATCCCCGTCGAAGGCCTCGCCGCCGCGCCCGAGACCGACCTCAAGGGCTGGCTTCTCGCCGCCGCGATCCTGATCCTCGCCGCCGATGTCGCAGCCTCGCTTGCCGTCTCGGGCCGCCTGCGCGGCCCCCGCGCCACGGCCGCGCTCCTCGCCCTCGCGCTCCTGCCGTTCGCACCAGAGGCACCGCGCGCCCAGGACCTGACCGAAGCCGACCGCTTTGCCATGCAGGCCACCTCCGCCGTCGTGCTCGCCCATGTCCTGACCGGCGATCCGACCGTGGACGATACCGCCCGCGCGGGCCTCGCCGGCCTCTCCCGCACGCTCTTCCAGCGCACCTCGGTCGAACCTGCCGCACCCATGGGCATCGACCTCGAAACCGACGAGCTTGCCTTCTTCCCCTTCCTCTACTGGCCCGTGACGGCGAGCCAGCCGATCCCCTCGCCCGCCGCCTAGGACAAGCTCAACCGCTACCTGCGCACCGGCGGCATGATCCTGTTCGACACCCGCGACGCCGATCTCGGCGGCTTCGGCACGGCCACGCCCGAAGGCCGCACGCTCCGGGCCATCGCCACGCCGCTCGACATCCCCCCGCTCGAACCGATCCCGGCCGACCATGTGCTGACGCGCAGCTTCTACCTCCTGAAGGAATTTCCCGGCCGCTTCGCCGGCCCCGACCTCTGGGTCGAAGCCGCCCCCCCCGATGCCGAACAGGCTGAAGGCATGCCCTTCCGCAACCTCAACGACGGCGTCACCCCCGTGGTGATCGGCGGCAACGACTGGGCCGCCGCCTGGGCGACCGACGACAACGGCACCCCGCTCTATCCCGTCGGCCGCGGGCTGGCCGGCGAACGCCAGCGCGAAGTCGCGCTGCGCTTCGGCGTCAACCTGATCATGCATGTGCTGACCGGCAACTACAAATCCGACCAGGTCCACGTGCCCGCCCTGCTCGACCGGCTGGGGCAATAGATCATGACCGGCCAGATCGTCCTCGACCCGCTCCTGCCCGTGCCGCTTCTCGTCGCGGTGGCGCTGCTCGCCTTCGCGGCGACGCTGCTCGCGCTCTGGCGCGGTCTCTCGGGCTGGTGGCTCCGCGCCGCCGCGGGCCTCGCGCTGCTTGCCGCCATCGCCAATCCCGCGCTCCAGCGCGAAGACCGCGAACCCCTCTCCGACATCGTCATCGCCGTGGTCGACGACAGCGCCTCCCAGCGCCTCGCCGACC